>JBPEXB010000023.1:0-11767 GCA_052032125.1 Acidimicrobiia bacterium | reverse complement strand
TGAGTACTCGGGTCACGCGAGGCGGATGTCTTCGTCCACCCGGACCACCAGGCCCTCGGACGCCAGCGCCTCGCAGGCGGCTTCGATGCGGTCCTGCGCAACGCCACTTGCTCCGGCGAGCTCCTTCACCGAGGCGGGGCCGTCGACGAGGAGGCGGATGACGGCGCCGCGGGCCTGGCGGGACGAGCCTTCGAAGGCGCCCTGCGGGCGCGGCGCCACGTAGATGGCGGCGTCCGTGCACCAGAACTCCACCGGGCACCGCTCACAGGAGGGAGCCCGCGGCCGGCAGAGTGCCGCGCCCAGGTCCATCAGCGCCTGGTTCCAGTCACCGGGACGATCGGCGTCCATGACCGAGTGGGCGAACTCGGAGGCCTCGGCCGCGTCGAGCGGCGATCCGTGCCAGCGACTCAAGACTCGCCGCAGGTTGGTGTCGACAGCGGCGACCGGTGTGCCGAAGCAGATGGACGCCACCGCGGCCGCCGTGTAGGGGCCGACCCCGGGAAGGGCCTGCAGGCCCTCCATCGTGCTCGGCCAGCCGTCGTCGGTGATCGCCCGGGCGGCGGCATGGAGGCGCTGGGCCCGGCGGTTGTAGCCGAGGCCCGACCACTCGCTGAGCACCGCCGCCATCGGCGCCGCCGCCAGGTCGTGCACGGTGGGGAAGCGCTCGAGGAAGCGACGATGTCGCTCGACCACTCGCTCGACCTGGGTCTGCTGGAGCATCACCTCGGAGACGAGCACCGGGTAGGGGTCGATGGTCTCCCGCCAGGGCAGCGCTCGGGCGTGAGCGTCGTACCACTCCAGCAGCGCGAGGTTGCGCTCGCTCACCCGCCGGTGGTGGTGGTCGGTTCGACGTAGTCGCCGAGGGTGACCGTGATGGTGGCGCCCTGGGTGACCTCCACCCCGGCGTCGGGACTCTGGGTGGCGACCCGGCCGTCGAGGTTGATGTCGGACACCGGCACCGGTGAGGCCGCCACCCGGATCTCCATCCCCAACTCGGCGGCCGCCTCCTGAGCCTCCGTCTCGGTCATCCCGAAGAAGTCCGGGACCGCCACGATGGCCGGGCCGGTCGACTCGTAGACGATCACCGTGTCTCCTGGCCGGACGACCTCGCCTGCCGCCGGCTCGGTCCGGACGATGAAGCCCTCGTCGATGTCGAGGCTCGACTCCTCCTCGAACTGGGCGACCAGCCCGAGGTTGCCGAGGATGAAGGCCACATCTCGGGCGGAGCGTCCGGTGAGGTTCTCGAGCGTGATCGACTCGGGCCCCTCGGACACGACGATCTGAACGGTGGCGCCGGGGGCCGCTTCCGACCCTCCGGGCGGGGTCTGTCGGATGACCAGCCCGGCCTCGACGTCGTTGTCCTTGGCCGTGAGGATCTCGATGGCGAAGCCTTGCCCATCGAGGAGCTCGACGGCCCGCTGCTGGGTGGAGCCCTCGACGGTCGGCACGATCTCCGGTGTCGGCCCTGCCGAGATGTAGGTCGTGATGAACGAGTCCTCGGCCACGCTCTCGCCGGCTGCGGGCTCGGTGCGGATGACCAAGCCGGCCGCCACGGTGTCGCTGGCCTCGGCGATCGGGGTGACCCGGAAGCCGAGGTCCTGCAGCTGGCGCCGGGCCTCGGCTTCGCTGAGACCGTCGACGCCGGGGACGACGACGGTCGACACGCCCTGGGGCACGGTGGTCGTGGTGCTCGAGCCCGACAGGCTGGTCAGCAGCACGTAGATGCCGAACAGCAGGCCGGCCACGAGGGCGATCGAGGTGACGATGAACGGCAGCTGCGACGGCTGGCGCTCCTCGGCGGTGACTCGCCGGTAGGTCTCGTCCGGCGGCACGGTCGGGGGCGGAATCTCAGGCTGGCGCAGCACCCGGGTGGGCGAATCCTCGGTCGCCACCGGGGGCGGCGGGGGAGGCGGCGTCACTGGCGCCACCACCGGGATGGCCCCCTGGAGGAACAGCAGCAGCTCACGGCGGATCTCCTCTGCCGACTGGTGGCGGGCCGTGGGGTCCTTCTCCAGCGCTCGCATGACCACCCGCTCGAGCTCGACCGGCACGTCGCCGTTCAGCTGGCTGGGTGGCGGCACGTCGGCCGAGACGTGCTGGTAGGCGACCGACACCGATGTCTCCCCGGTGAAGGGTGGCCGTCCGACCAGCATCTCGTAGAGGACCACGCCGAGGCTGTAGATGTCGGAGCGCTCGTCGGCCAGCTCGCCCTTGGCCTGTTCGGGGCTGAAGTAGGTGGCGGTGCCGATCACCGAGCCGGTCTTGGTCAGCTCCTGGGAGTCGTCCCAGGCCCTGGCGATGCCGAAGTCGGTGACCTTCACCGTGCCGTCACCGGACAGGAGGATGTTCCCCGGTTTGTTGTCCCGGTGGATGACCCGGTTGCGGTGCGCCACCTCCAGGGCAGAGGCCACCTCGGCGGCGATCTCGGCGGCCCGGCGCGGGAGGAGGGCGTGCTCGGACTTGAGCACATCGCGCAGTGAGCGCCCCTTGATCAGCTCCATCACGATGAAGTAGGTGCCCTGGTCTTCCCCCCAGTCGTAGATGGAGACGATGTTGGGGTGGGACAGGTTGGCGGCCGCCTGCGCCTCCTTGCGGAAGCGCGCCACGAAGGTCTCGTCGCCTGAGAACTGCTGATGGAGGATCTTGACCGCCACTCGACGGTCGAGCATGCGGTCGTTGGCCTCGAAGACGTCCGCCATCCCGCCCCGCGCAATGTGGGCGATCAGTTCGTATCTTCCCGCGAGGGCGCGTTTCTGCTGCATGGGATGCACTCGAATCTAGGAGGGCGTGGTCGCTGAGCCAAGGGGAGCGGGATGCCGCGCCCGGCCCAGGCAAGGGCTCATTCGGTGGCTCCGGTGATCGTCAGCCAGCGTTCGATGACCTGGCGGGCGACAGGGGCGGCCACCGATCCGCCGGTGGCGCTCTCGCCGACGTTGCCGCCCGACGCCACGACCACGGCGATGGCGATCGACGGCTCTTCGACCGGCGCGAACCCGATGAACCAGGCGTGGGGCGGGCCGTCGCCCGCCTCGGCGGTCCCGGTCTTGCCGGCCACCCGAACGCCGGGGATCTGGGCGCGCGTTCCCGTCCCCTGCGTCACGACGCGCTCCATCATCTGCTGGAGGACCGTGGCGGTGCCGGCCCCCAGCGGCTGGGCGTAGAGCGTGGGCTCGACCTCCGACTCGAGGGTCGAGTCGGCGTCGAAGATGCGTGCCACCAGATGCGGCTCCATGAGTAGTCCGTCGTTGGCGATTGCCGCAGCAACCAGCGCCATTTGAAACGCCGTGGCCTGGACGTCGCGTTCCCCGAGCGAGGTCTGGGCCACCGCCGCCAGGCTGTTCTCGAACGTCTCGGCAGGAGGCACGACCGAGGTCAGCAGCGGGATCTCGAGGGGCACGGGCCGGTTGAAGCCGTAGGCCTGGGCGGCCCCGACGACCGCCTCGGCGCCGAGGTCCATCCCGAGCAGGGCGAACGTCGTGTTGCAGGAGCGCAGGAACGCCTCCTCCAGGGTGACCTGGTCCGACCCGCCGCACAGTGCGCCGCCGAAGTTCTCGACCGTGGCCGTGGAGCCGGGAAGCTCGATCTCACGGGTGTTGGGGAACTCGGTGTCGGGCCCGGCGACACCGGTCTCGAGGGCGGCCGTGGCGATGATCGACTTGAACGTCGAGCCAGGCGAGTAACTCTCGCCGGTGGCGCGGCTCTGGAGCGGCACGCTCGGGTCGTCCCGCAGCGCCGCCCACGAGGCCGAGGCGCCGGCTCCGATGAGTGTGTTGGGGTCGAAGGTCGGGCTGCTGACCATCGCCAGGACGGCGCCGGTGGCTGGGTCGATCGCCACCACCGCGCCGGTCTGTCCCTGCAAGGCCTCGTCGGCGACGGTCTGCAGTTGGTGGTGGAGCGTCAACTGGACGGACCGAGCCCGCACGTCGCGCCCGAGGAGCGCGTTGATGATCCCGGCCACGGTCAGATCGCGGCCTGAGGTCAGCTCCTCGGCGAAGCTGCTCTCGATCCCGGTGTCGCCGAAGAGCAGGCTGGAGAACCCGACCGTGTGGGCGTAGAGGTCGCCGTGCGGGTACTGGCGCAGGTAGCGCTGGGAGTCGGCCGGGTCGCCGATCGATTGGGCGAGGATCTGGTCGTCGGCGGAGATGACGAGGCCCCGTTCCCGCCCGGTCCGGGTCAGCAGCACCCGTGAGTTGCGGGGGTCGTCGCGCAGCCGGTCGGCGGCGATCACCTGCCAGTAGGTCACGTCGAGCACCAGCACCGTGAACACGATGAACAAGGCGAGCGCCACACGGCGCAACGGGCCGTTCACGTGCGTTCCTCGTGCGACACCCGGGCGAGCAGCGCCAGCAGGAGGAAGTTGGAGAGCAACGACGACCCGCCGTAGGACATGAACGGCAGCGTGATGCCGGTGACCGGCATCAAACGGACCACGCCGGCGATGATCAGGATGGTCTGCAGCCCCAGCACGAACGACAGCCCGGCCGCCAAGAGCTTGCGGAACAGGTCACGGGAGCGCACGGCGATGCCGAAGCCGGTGGCCACGAGCAAGGCGTAGGCGGCGATCACGACGATGGACCCGGCCAGGCCCATCTCTTCGGCGACGGCGGCGAACACGAAGTCGGTGGCGGCGGCCGGGATGAGGTCGGGCCTGCCGAGGCCCAGCCCCGAGCCCGAGAGGCTGCCGCTTCCCATGGCGAACATGCTCTGGGCGATCTGGTAGCCGGCGCCCTCGTAGTCGGACCAGGGATCGAGCCAGCCGGTGACGCGTCGCTGGACGTGGGCGAACTGGGTGTAGGCGAGCGCCACACCGCCGCCGAACAGGAGGGCTCCCGAGGTGAGGTACGCCCCCCGGTTGGTGGCCATGTAGAGCATCACGATGAAGGCGCCGAAGAGCAGCAGCGAGGCCCCGAGGTCTCGCTGGTAGATCAGCACGGCGAAGCTGGCCGCCCAGGCGATGAGGACCGGGGTCAGCTGGCGCGGTTCGGGGAGGGTGAAGGGGCCCAGTCGACGATTGGAGATCGACAGGGCGGTCTGCCGTTCGGACAGGAACGAGGCCAGGAAGACGACCAGCAGCAGCTTGGCGATCTCCCCAGGCTGGAACTGGATGGTCACCCCGGCGTCGAACTTCACCCAGAGGCGCGACCCGTTGACCTCGAGACCGTTGAGTGGCAGGGGGCCCTCGGCGGGGAGGAGGGGCAGGAGGAGAAGACCGACCGCCGCCACGAGGAAGAGATAGCGGTACCGGCGCAGCGGATCGAGCCCGTTGACCCGCATGAGATACAGGGCCAGGACGGCGAGGCCCGACCCCAGGATCAGCCACCACCGCTGAAGGTCGGCCAGCTCGCGATCGAGGCGGTACACCGACACGAACCCCACCGCCGCGATCGTGGCGGCCAGCGGGATGAGGAAGGGCACCGACGCCGGGGCCCAGGCCCGCATGGCCGCCAGCAGCGACCCGAAGGCAATGACGAAGACGAGGAACGTCAGCGCCGTCTGGGCGTCGATGGTGCCGCCCTCGGCGAAATTCACCAGCGACACGCCGAAGGCGGCGAGCCCGGCGGCGGCCAGCACGAGGGCGGCTTCGGCAGGTCGGCTCACGGCTCGACGTGGACGACCACGACGGACACGTTGTCCTGGCCGCCCGCCTGGTTGGCCGCTTCGATGAGCGCCCAGGCCGCCTCGGACGGAGATCCCTTGGCCAGGATCTCGGCGATGTGCTCGTCCTCGATCATGGAGTTCAGGCCGTCCGAGCAGATCAGCAGCCGATCGTCGACCAGCAGGCGGGAGCGCTTGACGTCCACCTCGACGTCTCGGCCCAGGCCGAGCGCCCTCGTGATCAGGCCCCGCTTGGGATGCGACCGGGCCTCGGCCTCGGTCATCCGCCCGGCTTCGACCTCCTCCTGCACGAAGGAGTGGTCGACCGTCAGCTGGCTCAGCTCACCATCCCGCAGGAGGTAGGCGCGGCTGTCACCGACATGGCCGATCGTGACGCGTCCGATCGGGTCCAGCTGGGCGAGGGTGAGGGTGGTCCCCATGCCCGCCAGGCTGGGTCGCTCGAGCACCGCATCGATGATCGCCTCGTTCCCGGTCTTGACGCGGCGCTCCGGGTTGCCGGTGGTCTCGGCGGCCTCCTCGATGGCGATGCGGCTCGCCACCTCACCGGCGGCGTGCCCGCCCATGCCGTCGGCGACGGCCACCAGCAGCGGCTCGCTGGTGCGCCCGTCGGCCTCCGGGTACACGCGGTCCTCGTTGTTGTCCCGGACCCGGCCCGGATGCGACCCCGATGCCCACACGAACTTCATCGTCGCCCGCCTTCGGCGGGCGACAGCAACCAGCAACCAGCAGCCGGCTTCCCGCCCGTCGTCGCTGGGCCGTCCAGCGGGCCGCGATCGACGCTCATCGTGCACCACATCCCGGGTCTTGGCCACGGTGCTGGCGGCTGGCGGCTGGCGGCCTGCAGACGACGAGCGGAGGTCTGAAAGCACTCATCACGTGACCTCGAGGACCGTCTTGCCGATCTGGACCGCGTCGCCCTTGTTGAGATCCAGCGGGGCGGTGACCCGACGTCCGTTCACGTAGGTCCCGTTGGTGCTGCCGAGGTCGTGCAGCGCCAGCTGCCCGGTCTGATTGATGACCCGAACGTGGAACTCGGAGGCATAGGCATCGTCGATCTGGATGTCCGCCTCCTCGCTGCGGCCGATGACCAGCGAGTCTTTGACGTCGACGTTCATGCCGGCCTGGGTCTCGCTGCGGACGACCACCAGCCCGGCGCCCGGCTTGCTCCGCACCCGGGGCTGGCCGCTCCCCAGGTGGGCGGCGATCGCCCGGGCGATCTGCCACACGAACAGGTAGATGAAGGCGACGAAGATCAGCTTGAGGGCGACGAGGATGATGACGGGCATGGCTCAGACGACCTGCAGGACGAAGGGCGTCGTGCCAAGCGTCACCCGCTGGCCGGGCTCGACAGTGGTTGGCTGGCGGGCGGGCACGCCGTCGACGAACGTGCCGTTCGCCGAGCCGAGATCGTAGATCCAGATGGCGTCGTCCTCCTGCCAGAGCAGCGCGTGACGCCGGCTGATCGTGTCGACGGCGATCGTCACGTCAGCATCGGCGCCCCGCCCGACCAGGGAACGGTTCACGGTGAGGTCCAGTTCCTGGTCGTGCGTCACGAGCTTTCCCCACGCAGGTCGGGGTCCCGGCGTCTCCTCGGCGTGGACCTTGACCATGCCGGCGCTGACTGTCGGGTCGGCCTCCAGCCAGACCCGGGCCGGCCCCTCCAGCCGCCAGCCCCTCGCCGCTGCGGTCACCTCCACGGCTCGCTCCAGCTCCCGGTTCACCTGACCCGCCTCGGCCAGCGCCCCGGTGTCCTTCTCGCTGAGGTGCACGGCGAACTGGTTCGGCGCCACAGGGCCGAGCGGGCCGTTCCGCCTGCCGAGATCGGCCTCGCGGACGATGCGGGCGGCCAGCTCAGCCGGGTGGACGGACCCCCGGAAGACCTTCCCGGCGACCCCCTCGACCAGCTGTTCGAGCCGGCGCTCCAGATCTCGGACGAGCTTCATGGAGGCGAGTCTAGGAATGGGCCGGGAAGTCGGTGTCGGGCCATGAACCCGCCGCAGCGCCTGCTCGAACTCACAGACGCTCGCCCGGTGGCGTCGAGAGCGTGGGGGCTAGGATCGCCGCGTCGAAGGGAGGGCTCATCGCACGTTTCACCAGGTCGGCCAAGACCGATGCGCTCGGCGCGGTGCCATTGTTCTCGGGGCTCTCCAAACGGGAGCTGGGCATGGTGTCGCAGCTCGTCACCGAGGTGGCCTTCAGCGAGGGCACCGAGCTGGTGACCGAGGGCGAGCTCGGCCGTGAGGCGATGGTGCTCATGAAGGGGACGGCGGTCGTGAGGCGCAAGGGCCGCAAGGTCGCCGACTTGGTAGCGGGCGACGTGCTCGGCGAGATGAGCCTGATCAACAGCGCTCCCCGCAACGCCTCGGTGGTGGCGACCTCGGACGTCCACCTCCTGCTGATGGATGCCCGCGAGTTCGCGTCCTTGCTCGAAGGCAATCAGAAGATCGCCATCAAGTTGCTGAAGACCGTGGCCGAGCGGGCGGCCGCCCAGGACGCGTCCACCGTCTGAAGTCGCTCGGGCCAGGCCTCAGGCCGACCCGTGGGCACCGCCGAAGGCGACGGGATCGATGCCCAGTTGCTCGGCGAGCGTCAGATCGACACCCGACGGGATGCCGACGGCGTCCAGCGCCCGATTCATCATCTGGAAGTTGGCGACGACACCGACTGCCGTCACGCCGGCCTCCTCGCCCAAGGCTCCGACGATGGCGTCCCGGGCGCTGTCGGTCCCAGGGCGGTCGCGATCGACGAGGGCGGTGGCCAGGGAGCGCAGCGCATCGCCGTGGTCGACGAGCAGGTCCTCATGGGAGGACGTGACCCCTCGTAGTCCGGCCGGTCGGCCCTCTTGCTCGGAGCTCTCCCGGAGCATCCACCCGTGGGCGAGCAGTCAGTAATAGCAGTCGTTGAGGTAGGACGTGCGGGCCGCCAGCACCTCGATCTGGCTCCTCACCAACCCGCCCTTCTCGAGCGTCTTCACCGGGACCACCTCTTCGAGGTAGAGGACGTCCGAGAGCCGCTCCATGGACTCGCGCTCCTCGTCGACGGCGCTCAAGCTGGACATCGCGTGGCCGGGTCCCACCGTGGGCACCCACGCCCGGGTCCGCACCGCTCCCTCGGGGACCTGGCGGTGTGGCTCTCCTGGCTGGGCCTCGGGGAGCGGCGGAGGCTCGGCGCCGAGGCCGAAGGCGATCGTGTCGATCACGCTCATCCGGCACACCACCCCCGCTGCCTCGACGTAGGGGAAACGACCGAGGCCGGCCGCCTCCAGGCCGTCGATCCACTCGGGCGTGATGTCACCGGGGGCCTCGGCGACCGCCTGGGCCACCTCGGCGAGCTCGTCGGAGATCGGGGCGTCAGGCCCCGGCATACCGGCGAGCGAGGCGCGGGCTTCGGCAGCGACGCCGATGCGCTCCGCCGCCGTGAGCCAGCTGCCGGGACGGCCGATGCCGTCGAGCGACCACGCCAGGACCTGGTCGATCGGGGCGGGGACCGGGATCACGGCGTTGCGCAGCATCAATACAGCGCGTCGGTCACGGAGATGGTCATGCCTCTCGCCTGCGCCACCGCGCTGGCTGACCCGGCCCGGAGCACGAGGAGATCGGCCACCACGGTGACCATGCGAAAGCCTCGCTCGACCCGATCGGCAGCGGTGGCCGGCGTGGCGTGGCAGCCAGGCACGACACCATGGCGGTCGCAGGTCTCGACGACCCGAGCGAGGGTGTCCAAGAACTTGGGATCATCGGTGCCGGGAGCCAGTCCCATCGACACCGCGAGATCGGCAGGCCCGACATAGACGGCGTCCACGCCCTCGACGGCGACGATGCCTTCGAGGTTGTCGATGGCCTCCATGGTCTCGATCATGGGAATGCACGCCACCGTGGCGTTGGCGCTGGCGAAGTAGTCGGTGCCTTCCACCGCTGCCACCCGGGTGGGCCCGTAGCTCCGGCCCCCCTTGGGAGCGTAGAAGCAGGCTCGAGCGGCCGCTTCCGCCTCCTCGACCGTGTTGACCATGGGGACGATGACGCCCATCGCCCCTGCGTCGAGCGCCTTGCTGATGTGAGAGGTGGTGTTCTCGGGCACCCGCACCAGCGGCGTCGCCGATCCGAGGCTGACCGCCTGGAGCATCGAGACCGAGTCGGCGTACCCGACCAGCCCGTGCTGCATGTCGACGCAGAGGTAGTCGAGATCGTGGACAGCCATGACCTCGGCGGTCACCGAGCTGGGGATCGTCATCCAGCCGCCATACGCGGTCTCACCAGTCGACCATTTCTCGCGGAGGGGATTGGCTCGCATGGCGGCGATTGTGGCAGCGTGGGCGCCGTTTCGCCCTCGCCACGAGGAGGGTCAGCGCTTGACCATGTCCCGGTGCTCGACGCGCCCGTCGGCGTGGAGCGCGAACCGCCCCTCCGACCTGGCATGGACCGGATCCGGCCCGGACCACGGCCACCCTCCGAACTGGGTGGCTTGATAGTCGACGACGGCTTGGCGGAGCTCCTCGGGCGAATTCATGACGAACGGGCCCATCTGGAACACCGGGGCGCCGATGGGCATGCCCTGGAGGATCAAGAGCTCCGTCGGCTCGTCGCCATTCTCGATGGTCACGTCGGCGGTGGGATCGAGGCGGGCGGCCTGCCCGGCATCGATGGGCTCGGTCCCGATCTGGACGCCGCCGCCGTCGAAGCAATGCACCATGCGGTTCAGCTCCGCCGGACCGTGCGGCACCGACCAGCGAGCCGCCGGCTGCAGACGCACGAGCCAGATGCCGAGGTGGTTGTCCGGGTCGGCGGCCCACGAGTCGGGTGGTGGGGGCGGAGCGGCGACGTCGCCGATGCGGCCCGCCATCACGTCGACGGCGACGCCCTCGGCGGGGTGGATGGTCGGGATCGTCTCCGACCACAGCATGCCGAAGTGGGCGTCCACCATCTTGGAGCGGGGCGGCAGGTTGAGCCAGATCTGGAAGAGCTCGAGGTCGTTGCTCCCGACCGGGTCGAGCAAGGGGAACATCTCTGCGTGCATGATGCCGCTGCCGGTCGTCAGCCACTGGACGTCGCCCTCGCCGTAGCGCGCCGTGGCTCCCAACGAGTCCGAGTGGTCGACGAAGCCGCGCCGGACCACCGTCACCGTCTCGAACCCACGATGCGGGTGCTGGGGGAATCCCGGCACCCGGCCGCCGTGGTACATGCTCCAGCCGTCCCGGTAGGAGAAGTCGGAGCCGAGGTTGCGCCCGACGAGCAGTGACGGGTCCGGGCCGAGGTCGTCGCTCCCCGCGGGGTAATGGTCGACGTGGTGCACGGTGAAGATGAACGGGTCCAGCCCGTCCCACGGGAATCCCAGATCGACGATCTCTCTGACACCGTTGCTCATCACTGCTCCTGAGGCTTGATGCTACGACTCCTGTACGGAGCCGAGCGGTCGTTTGGTCCAAAGCCCATCCGGGTACGTAGAACCCACGACCACGAAAGGAATTCCCGGTGGAACACCGATTCGCGCCCGCCGGTCTCAGCGCCTCCGACGCCGAGACCTTGACCGACCATCTCCAGCAGCGCCTCGACGGCCTGTTGGATCTCGCCATGACCCTGAAGCACGCTCACTGGAACGTGATCGGCCCGGGCTTCCTCAGTGTGCACGAGATGTTCGACGACCACGTCGCGCAGGTCCGTGACATGGCCGACGAGGTCGCTGAGCGCATCGCCACCCTCGGCGGCATCCCCAACGGGCTCCCAGGGGGACTGGTCGAGCGGCGCTCGTGGAACGACTACGACATCGGCCGGGCGGTCGTCGCCGGCCACCTCGGAGCCCTCGACAAGGTGTACGACGGCGTCATCGCCGACCATCGCGCCGCCATCGAGGCCACCGAGCCGATCGATCCGATCACCGAGGATCTGCTCACCGCCCAGACCGGCAAGTTGGAGCTCATCCAGTGGTTCGTGCGAGCACACCTCTCGAACACGTCCGGGGAGCTGCCGACCACCGACGAGACGACGGAGGTCGGTGCCGCGGCCGCGGCTGCCACCGCCAACCACCTCGTCTGAATCGACCCAGCCGAGCACTGAAGAGGGCCCCGATCGGGGGCCCTCTTCGTGTGTGAGTGTGAATGAGGTCAGCTGACGGCTCGGCGAGTCCATCCGACGACCAGGCCGACGACGAACAGCGC
>JBPEXB010000229.1:0-3396 GCA_052032125.1 Acidimicrobiia bacterium | reverse complement strand
TGCGCACGCGGGTTGCTCGACGCGTTGTTCCGGTTGCGGGCGGCGACCTCGGCCCAGTCGCGCTCGGTCTCGATGCCGGCGTCGAGCACGGCCTGCGCCTGCAGCGCTGCGAGCCCGACCGAGTCGGCCCACAGCGGGGCGACGTAGTACGGGTCCATCTGCCGGCTCATGACGGCGCGGAGGTCGCCGGGCGACGACTTGCCGTAGGCGTAGATCAGCGCGGTGTCGATGGCGCCGGTCTGGATCTTGACCCAGGCCTCGTACATCGCCCATGCCCCGTCCATCTCGACGTGGCTCTCGCTGATCGGCGGCCACGGACCGACCGAGTCGAGCGTCAGCACGAAGCTGAAGGCCTGCCCGGCCAGATAGTCGGTCGACCCCGAGCAGGTGAAGCCGAAGTCGGCAGCGGTCATGCCGGTCTGTTCGTACACGTCCTGGATGACCGGGCTCAGCAGCTCGACCTCACTGCGGTCCTCGACCCGGCGCTCCTGGTCGGACTGGGCGAACGCGACGATCGCGACGTCTCTCATGTGCGTCTCGTGTCCCTTACAGGTGGTGCTTGTAGGTGTCGTACTCGGCGTCGGGCTCGCCCGTCGGCTCCCAGTACTCGATGGCCTCGAGCGACTTGGTCGGCTCGTCGGCCCAGTGGGCCTTGACCCGCAGGCCCATGCGGACGTCGTGCGCGGGCATGCCCGCCACCATCCCGAACAGCCCCATGTCGGCGCCGTCGAGCAGCACCGTGGCGCACACGTAGGGCACCTCGACCGCCTGTCCGTAGAACTGGACGTTGACGACGCAGAAGGTGGTGACGATGCCGGTGTCGGCGACCTCGACCTTCTCGGTCATCGGCACGGCGTCGGTCGGGCACACGCCCCGGATCGGGACGTAGACCTTGCCGCACTCGGGGCACTTGGTCCCGAGGATGCGCTTGTGCTCGATGTTGTTGAGGAACTCCGTCGTGGCCGCCGGCGCCGTGAACGTGTAGTCGAGACGAGCCGGCGTGCGGATGGAGCGGACGGGCTCGACCCCGGCGATGGATGCGGGGAGCTTCAGGTCGCTCACGTCAGGACTCCTCGAGTTCGAAGCAGGCGATGTCGGTGATGGCGCCTTCGCGCTCGTCGGCCCAGCGGACCCGCACCCGGCTGCCGGTCCGGATCGCATCGGGTCCCGGGGCGTCGACGACGTGGAGCATCGGCGTGTCGGCACCGTCGAGCTTGATCAGCGCCCAGGCGAACGGCGTGTCGAGTGGCTGGCGCTCGTCGGGGTTCGGCTCCCAGGCCCAGGTCGTCACCGTGCCGGTCTCGGCGACCTCGACCAGCTCGGTCAGCTCCTCGGCGGTGTCCGGGTCGTACTCGACGGGTGGAACGAGGACGGTGCCGTCGGACCGCTTGATCCCGAGCACGACCCCCTCCCGCAACCCGGTCAGGAAGGCCGATTGGACCGGTCCGACCGTCCGTGAGAAGGGGTACTCGATGACGAGTGGTGCACGGAGGGGTGTGGTCTCGCTCACAAATCTGACGTTGTATCAGATTTGAGATCTCGTGCCGCGATCCCCAGTGCCTCGCACAGCTCGGCGACCTGTTCAGGCGCCATCCCCCGGTGTGTGAGATCGGCCATGGGTGCCAGCGCGACGTAGCGGGCGAAGCGAGCGCGGTGCTCGCCGGACCGCAGGAGAACGCCGAGGGGGTCGTGCTGGACACGGATCGTGAAGAGCACCCAGCCGCACTCGAGTCGTCGGAGTGTCTGGCGTTCGCTGCGGAGGTGCAGCTCGTCCGACGCTCGATCGGCGGGCACGATCGGATCGACGATCGGCGCACGCGGCTGGTGGAGGGCCGGGTCCGGGTGGACGAACCAGTTGCGCCGGAGGACGGGACGGTCCGTGAGGCGGTCGAGCAGGCGGTCGACGCGCGCCGCGAGGTGCTCGCGGTAGCCGGGCGTGGGTTCGTGTACCTCGTCCAGCGGCCGCCCGATCTTGTCGTGGAGCACCCACCGGGAGGGGAAGCAGAGGAGGGCAGCGTCGAGGTGCCAGGCACCATCACGGCGTCGGAGGAGGCAGAGGTCCTCCTGGACCGCGAGGCCGGCCGCCGCCAGGGGCTCCGACGCCGATCCGGGCGGCGCACCTGCGTGCTCGGTCACCAGGTCGAGGATCTCCTGTCCCACGGCTGCCGGTGGCGCGACGTGGACTGCTGAGGCGTCGGCCTGGAACAGAGCGGACCGGAGTGCGAGCTCGTCGGCGGTGCGATCGTCCGAGACCAGCCAGGGACGGTCTCCCAACGCCCGCACACCCATGCGTCGCCAGGTGACGGTCGGATCGAACTCCAGCTCGTCGATCCAGTCAGGTACGGGGTTCAGGCGCAGAAGCCCGCCGGAGTCGCGTTCTTGCCCGCCAGGGCACCCCGCATCGAGTAGGGCTCGAACCCGAAGAAGCCGCCCTCGGTGATGAAGTCGTGCTGGTCGGTGCGGAAGTCGTAGTGCGCTCGCATCGCCTCGCCGTGCGCGCCGGAGCGAACGTACGCGTCGGTGGCGTCCTGGTCGGTCCAGAAGGTCAGGGTCATCACGATTCGGGGCGGGAAGGTGATGGCGATGCCCCAGATCCCGTTCGGGTCGGCGACGAACTGGTCGTCGAGCGGCGCCGACGCCCGGAGGAATCGGGGGAACCGTGGGATGCGAGCGGTGCCGAGCGTGATCGCAGCGTGCATGCCCTCGTGGCGCTCGTTCGGATGCGGGAATGGGTCGAAGTCGGCGCCCGGCCACGTCGCTCGTGTGCGCGTCGGCCGGAGCCGGACGCACCAGCCGTCACCGAAGTGCTCCAGGTGCTCGCTCGACGACTCGTAGCGGTCGAGCGCAGCATCGTCGTCCCACCACGCGACGAATCCGCCCCGGCCCAGCTGTGCATCGGGCATCGCTCCGGGCGAGAACTGGCCGCACAAGGCCTTGCGAGCCCACCGCAACCCCTCGACGTCACCCACCGATGGCGTGCGGCGAGCGAGGTTGCGTAGTGGGTTCGAATCGACGATGTGCACCGACGCGAGCATGTCCCGTCCTCCCGTGTCCGACCGTGACGGAATTGTCGCAGAGCGCACGAAGCGCTCGCTCGGTGAAGATCTGACACCGTGTCAGATTCCACTATCGTGCGCGTCATGACGGACACCGGGTTCTGGAGACTGGCCGAGGCGGACGGGTCGTGGACGGCCCTCGTCGACACCGACGGGACGAAGGTGAGCGCCGGCGAGCTCGTCGGTCGGGCCAACCAACTGGCCAACGGTCTGGTGGCGGCGGGGCTCGAGCCCGGCGACACCGTGGCGGTGGTCCTCCCCAACTGCCGCGAGTTCATCGAGCTGTACCTGGCCGCGCTCCAGGTCGGTCTGGTGTTCACGCCGATCAACCACCACCTCG
>JBPEXB010000228.1:0-2046 GCA_052032125.1 Acidimicrobiia bacterium | reverse complement strand
CGCCTCCCAAAACGCCCGCCGGTGACCGGGTGTGTCAGAGCGGAGATCCCCCGGTGGCGGCACCTTACCGATGCGTTCCTCACCTGGAAACTGCTGGATCGGCCGACCCAGGGCCGCTCAGCTGCGGGGGACGTCCTTCCACGGCACGCCCTTGTCCACACGCGGCTCGCCGGGCAGTCCCAGCACCCGCTCGCCGAGGATGTTGCGCATGATCTCCGACGTGCCGCCCTCGATCGAGTTCGCCCGGGATCGCAGAAAGTTCTTCTGCGTGTCCCGCCGTCCCATGCCGGCCGCATCCGGCCGGGTCATCTCGTAGCCGGAAGGGAACAGCAGGGCCTCGGATCCGAGAAGCCCGACCGCGAACTCGTAGATCTTCTTCTGGAGATCGGCCCACTGCAGCTTGCCGGTGGAGCCCTCGGGACCCGGTGTGCCCAGCGTCGCCATCTGGGCCGCTCGCATGTTCGTGAGCCGCAGGGCTTCCGCCTCGGTCCACAGGCGCATCAGGTGGTCCCGCTTGACCACGTCGTCGAACCCGCGAGCCCTCCACAGGTCCACCGCCTCGCCGATGGCGCCGGCGCCACGCGGCATCGGCGCCGAGCCGATGGCCACCCTCTCGTTCATGAGCGTGGTGATCGAAACCGCCCACCCTTCGCCACGCCCGCCGAGCCGGTTGGCGTCGGGTACCCGGGCGTCGGTGAAGTAGACCTCGTTGAACTCGGCCTCGCCGGTGATCTGACGGAGCGGTCGAACCTCGACGCCGTCCTGCTCCATGTCGACGATGAAATACGTGAGCCCGGCGTGCTTGACGGCCTCGGGGTCGGTACGTGCCACCAGCATGCCCCACTTCGAGGTGTGCGCCAGCGTGGTCCACACCTTCTGGCCGTTCACCACCCACTCGTCGCCGTCCTGGACGGCTTTCGTCGCCAGCCCGGCGACGTCGGATCCCGCCCCCGGCTCGGAGAACAACTGACACCACACCTCTTCGGCCGTGAAGAGCGGCCGCAGATATCGCTGACGCTGCTCGTCGGTGCCGTGCGCCACGACCGTGGGAGCGCCCATGCCGTAGCCGATCACGTTGCGGTCGATGTTGGCGAACGAGGCGCCGGCCTTGCGAAGCTCCTCCACCACCACCCGCTGCAAGCTGCGGCTCACCCCGAGGCCGCCCGATCCCTCCGGGAAGTGCACCCACGCCAGCCCGAGATCGAACTGGGCGCCCCAGAACTCCTCCTCGTCGTTGACGCCCGGCGGATGCTCGTCCAGCAGTCTCTCGAGGCGCTCGTCGACCAGGGCTCGCTCGCTCACGACGATCTCCTGGTCAGGGCGGCGTTGGTGATCACCGGGGTGCCGCGCTCCTTGGTGACCGCCGCAGCCACGATCCGATCGCCCTCGTCCCACAGGGAGGTCACGATCGTGTCGCCGGGCAGGACGGCACCGGCGAAACGGGCCGAGTACGAGTCGACTGCCGCCACGTCACCGTCGAGCATCGCATCCACGCCCGCCTTGCAGACGATGCCGTACGAACACAACCCATGGAGGATCGGCCGGTCGAAGCCGCCCATGGCGGCGAAGGCCGGGTCGGCGTGCAGAGGATTGGGATCGCCGTTGAGTCGGTAGAGCAGCGCCTGCTGCTCGAGGGTCGGGGATTCGACGACCACATCGGGCTCTCTGGACGGTGCCTCGTTGGCCGGCGGCGGGCCGGACGGGCCGCCGAACCCTCCCTCACCCCGCAGGAAGATGGAGGCTCGGTTGCGGATGAGCTCCTCGCCGCCCGATGTCGTGCTGACGACCTCGACGATCACCAGCGCTCCCTTGCCCTTGTCGTAGATGTCGGTGATCCGAGCCGTGTTCTCCACCGATCCGCTGGTGGGCAGCGGCCCTGGCAGCGTGGTCTCCTGCTCGCCGTGGAGCAGCATGGCGAAGTTGAAGTCCAGGCCGTCGACCCCGCCCAAGCCCATCATCGCCCCGAACGCTGGGATCGACCCGTAGCTGGGGAGGACCTTCAGGTTGGCCTCGTAGCAGTACTCCAGCTCGTTGGGGCTCGTGGCC
>JBPEXB010000227.1:0-4298 GCA_052032125.1 Acidimicrobiia bacterium | reverse complement strand
GACTTCGACGATCCAGAACACATGATCATCGTCATCCGCCAAGCACTCACCTCAGCCGCCACCTTCATCGCTGCAGCAGCCGCCGCCGGCCTCATCATCTCCTAGCCACAAGGGGCCTCCCCCAAGCAGAAGCACCCGTCGCCTCCCCGGGTGCTTCTGTTCATTGGTCAACAGTCAACAGTCAACAGTCAACGGCCCATCTGGTCAGTCCCCCGGAGGAGCGAAGCGAGTCTGGGGGAAGGTACCGCCACCGGAGCGCAGCGGAGGTGGGGGTAGGGGGTCCGGTCCCCGCAACGTAACTCGAAGCCGACTGACGCCTGGGTCGGTCCTACACCGCCTACTCTTTGCCCATGCAGCTCGTCATCACGCCGGCGGAGTCTGCAGTGCTCGATGCCGCCGCCTCGGACCGCATCGACGAACTCATGGAACGGGCCGGGTTGTGGGTCGCTCTGGCGGCCGTCGACATGGGTGTCGGCTACGGCTCGCGGGTGGCCGTCCTGGCCGGGCCCGGCAACAACGGCGGCGATGGCTACGTTGCCGCCCGATACCTCGCCAACCGGGGTGCGGCCGTCACCGTTCACGCCAGGGGCTACCCGAGAGGCGATTACTCGCCGGCCCGCAAGGCGGCGATCCGCGCTGAGCGGGCGGGTGTGCGCATGATCCCCCTGGCGGCCCCTGAACCGGCCGACCTCGTCATCGACGGGCTGTTCGGCGCGGGATTCCACGGACGCTTGCCGGACGATGTGGTGCCGTGGCTCGATCACACGGCGCCGGTGCTTGCGATCGACGTACCGAGCGGTCTCAATGCCGCCGACGGCACCGTGGAAGGAGAAGCATTTCACGCCGACAGGACCGTGACCTTTCATGCCCGCAAAGTCGGTCACCTGCTCGGCGAGGGCCCCGACCGATGCGGAGTCGTCGAGGTCCGTGAGATCGGGCTCGAGGGCGGCACGCCGGAGTTGCGCCTCGTCGAGGAGTCAGACGCCCCAACCCCCACCCGTTCACGGACCACGCATAAATGGGCGGCCGGAGCGGTTCTCGTGGTCGGTGGATCGCCCGGCCTCACGGGAGCCGTCGTGTTGGCCTCGCTGGCGGCGCTCAACGCCGGGGCGGGGGCCGTCGCCGCCGCCGTGCCCGCTCGATGGCAGGGCTCCGTCGAGGGGATGATGGCAGGTGTCATGACGAGGGGGGTCGGTGAGGCTGATCGTTTTGATCCATCGGACGTTCCCGAGCTGCTCGATTACGCATCCCGGTTCGACGTGATCGCCCTCGGACCGGGCCTCGGTGAGGATCAGGACAAGTTCGTGGCAGATGTCATGACGCGCTGGGATGGAAAGCTGCTCCTCGACGCCGATGGCATCAACGCCATCGCCGACCCCGGGCAACTCCGGCGCACCGGTGGCACCATCATCACGCCCCATGCCGGCGAGTTCCGTCGCCTCACCGGGGAACCAGCCTCCTACGAGGCGGCCGAAGCCCTCGCGACGGCGACCGGTGCCACCGTCCTCCTCAAGGGAAACCCGACGTTCGTGCTCGGCGAAGGCGCTCCGTGGGTGATCACCGAAGGCGGCCCGGAGCTGGCCACGATCGGAACCGGCGACGTGCTCACCGGCCTGGTTGCCTCACTGTGGGCGACCGGGATCGATGCGCCAGGAGCGGCGTGCTCCGGGGCGTTCTGGCACGGTCGAGCCGGAAGGCAGCTTGCCCGGCGGACGGTGGTGACCGCAGAGGGACTTGTCGGAGCCGTCGGGGAGGTTCTGCGATGAGGCCCTCGTGGATCGAGGTCGATCTCGATGCAATCCGCCACAACGTGAACCGGATACGGGAGCTCGTCGCTCCCGCCCGGTTCTGTGCGGTCGTGAAGGCCGACGGCTATGGCCATGGCGATGTTCCGGTTGCGGGCGCCGCGTTAGAGGCCGGCGCATCGTGGCTGGCGGTGGCAACCGTCGGCGAGGCGTTGCGCCTGCGCGAAGCCGGGATCGATGAGCCCATCCTCCTGCTCTCGGAGGCGACGGCCGACGACGTCGAGGTGATCGCCGCCAACAACCTGACGCCGACGGTATACGGCGCTCCGTTTCTCGATGCGTTGACCGCGCGGACGGGCCCCCCGCTCGGCGTGCACGTGAAACTCGACACGGGCATGCACCGCGTCGGCACCGATGAGGACACGGCGGCGGAGCTCATCGACAGGATCAATCGAACGGACCGGGTGACGCTGGGCGGTGTCTGGACGCATTTCCCATCGGCGGAGGACGAACCGGATTTCACCGCCGGGCAGGTGAAGCAGCTGCGCGAGTTCACGGATCGGCATCCCGGGGCGTACCTACGCCACGCCGCCAACTCCGCCGGAGCGCTCCTGCACGCGGAGTCCCGCTTCGACATGGTGCGGATCGGGCTGGCGATGTACGGCTGCTATCCATCGCCGGAGTGTCGGGACGTCGTCGACCTTCAACCGGCCATGCGCGTCGTTTCCCGCGTCGTCCACACCCGCCGCCTGCCCGAGGGCGCCCGGCCCGCCTACGGGCGCATCCGGCCCCTCGAACGTGAGTCCACCGTCGTCACCATTCCGGTCGGCTATGCCGACGGCGTCACCCGCCGGCTGGCGAAGCTGGGAGGGGAGGTGTTGATCGGCGGCAGGCGGTTCCCGTTTGCCGGCATCGTGACGATGGATCAAATCGTGGTGGATGTCGGTGACGCCGACGTCGCAGTCGGTGATGAGGTCGTGCTGCTCGGGCGGCAGGGGGAGGAGGAGATCGACGCCGACGAGTGGGCAGACCGTCTCGACTCGGTGAGCTGGGAGATCCTTTGCACGTTCGGACCCCGCCTCCCCCGCCGCTATCGCGGATGACGCTCACCGCCGTCCCGGGCGTTGCCGTCGGCCACTGGACTGATCGGGTCGGCCAGACGGGTGTCACCGTCGTGGTGTTGCCCGAGCCCAACCGCGTGGTGGCCGAGGTGCGCGGAGCGGCCCCCGGAAGCCGTGAGCTGGCTCTGCTCGCGCCGGGCATGAGAATCGAGCAGATCCAGGCCATCGTGCTCACCGGTGGCAGTGCCTACGGCCTGGCTGCCGCCGACGGTGTGATGCGGGCGCTCGAGGCCGACGGCCGGGGTCACGAGACCCCACGGGGGCTGGTGCCGATCGTGCCGACCGCCGTGATCTACGACCTCATGGCTGGTGACCAGGCCGCCCGTCCCGGGCCGCCCGAGGGGGCCGCTGCCTATGCCGCTGCTTCGACCGACCCGGTACGGATGGGCAGGGTGGGTGCCGGTACCGGGGCGCTGGTCGCCGGATGGCGCGGATTCGAGCACTTCCGCCCGGGTGGGCTGGGGTCTGCGGTCGAGACCGTGGAAGGTGCCACGGTTGGGGCGCTCGCCGTGGTCAACGCGGTGGGGGACGTCTTCACCCTCGATGCCGAACCGCTCACCGGCGGCCCGACGCGACCGGGGCCGCCGGCCGGACCGCCTGCTCCTCTCGAGAACACCACGCTGGTTGTGGTCGCAACCGACATGGCAATCAATCGCAACGATCTCACCCGCCTGGCGGTGCGTGCCCAGGACGCGGTGGCGGCGTGTATCAGGCCGGGGCACACTCGATATGATGGCGACGTCGCCTTTGCAGTGTCGTGCGGCGAGGCCGAGGCGGATCTGGACGCAGTGGGCGAAGCCGCGTTCGTCGCCGTCGGCGAAGCGATCGCCGCAGCGGTGACGACGGCCGGAGAAGAGGGATGACAGTCGAGGACCGGGCAGCCGCGCTGCGGCTGCTGCAAAAGGAGGCTTCGGAGTGCAGGCGCTGCCGTCTGCACGAGCGGCGAACGACTGTCGTGTTCGGGGACGGAGCCCCTGACGCCGACCTCATGTTCATCGGCGAAGGTCCCGGCCAACACGAGGACGAACAGGGTCTGCCGTTTGTCGGGCGATCCGGCCAGCTCCTCTCCACGCTCCTCGAGCGGGTCGGCTTGAGTCGCCCGGAGGTCTATATCGCCAACGTGGTCAAATGCCGGCCCCCGGGCAATCGCGATCCGCGTGCCGACGAGATAGACGCGTGCAAGGGCTACCTCGTCCAGCAGATCAAGCTCATCGACCCTGCTGCCGTTGTCACGCTCGGCAACTTCTCGACGAAGCTGCTGCTGAAGACCGAAACGGGCATCACCCGGATGCGGGGCAAGGCGTACCCGTGGTGGGGGCGCCATGTGGTCCCGACCTTTCATCCCGCCGCGGCTTTGCGGAATGGTCCGCGGGTCGTCGAAGAAATGGTGAGCGACCTCCAGCTCGCCACCCGCATCATCGCCGAGCGACCG
>JBPEXB010000226.1:0-5512 GCA_052032125.1 Acidimicrobiia bacterium | reverse complement strand
TCCACACGATGGCCGTCTGCACCGTCTGGCCGTTGTCGTCGCGGGTGTAGAAGACGAACCGGTACGGCCCGAGGGGTGCCGGCTCGCCGTCCACGAAGGCGTCCCACACGAAGCTGACCGGGCCGGCGTCCCTCCGGCGCCATTCGTCCTCGTGGATGACCTCGGGACCGCGGAAGACGACGAAGCGGGTCTCCCCCGGCTTGGACAGCTCGCCGAGCACCTGCACGACGAAGCCTGGCTCGTGGGTGCTGCTGGGCGGGATGTCGCTGAGGATCGGCGGGAGGCCGAAGCCGCCCGGGGGAATGACCTCGATGGTGGTGCCGACGGAGGCGAAGGTCCACGTCCCGTCCACCGCGGAGGCGATGGTCTCGTCGCCGGCGACGATGTCGAAGGTGCTGCTCGCGGAGATCTCCAACTCGGGCTCGCCCCAGGTCAGCCCGACCACGACCTGCTCGGGCAGGAACTCCCCGGCGAGTCGGGGGACGAGCCCCGAGTAGTAATGAGCGAGGATGTCCTGGTAGCTCGAGCCTCGCTCGGCCATCGCCTGGGCGCCGTACTGGGACATCCCGACCTGGTGACCCCAACCGTTGCCGTTGATCTCGTAGGTGGCGTCTGCCGTCACGTAGCCGGCCATGAAATCGGTCGAGACCGCCCACGTCCGGTCGATGGTGAACGTCGGCGACATGATCGTCTGGGGATATCGCCGGTCCTCGCTGCGGAAGGCCGGCAGCGCCTCGGGGAGGATCTCGGGACCACTCGAGTTCATCGCACGGCGGAACTGCCAGGTGCTGACCGTCTCGTCGGCGCCCACTGCGTCGATCGCCACCGTCCACTCGCCGTCGCCGTCCTCGGTGGTGATCACCTCGAGTGACCCGAGCGCTCCGGTGGCCAGCTCGGCGTCGATCAGGATCACCTCCATCCACGGACCGGGTACCGCGACGGTCCACTCCACGAAAGGTGAGTTCTCTCCCGGCGACTCGACGGCGGTGAGATACGGCGTCGGATTGGAGCCGAAGACGTCCTCGATCGACCGTGTCCGGTAGCCGGCGGTCGAGCTGTACATGGTCAGGGCCGGACGCCCGTCATAGAGCAGGATCTCGTTGGAGGTCGCTTCGACGGCGGCCGCCCAGCGCTCACCGTTCTCGCCCAGCACCCGGTCGAGACCCCGATACACCTGGCACTGGTCCGTGGCGCAGATGTCGAAGCCGTAGGTGGCCGCGGCGCCGTTGCGACCGTTCGAGATCGTCCTGGCCAGGAAGGTGCGGGCCGCCACGGCTTGGGCGCGGAGCGCATCCTCGTTCCACGAGAACGGCACCTCCTGGATCCCGAGGAGATAGCGGTCCAGCGGCAGGTGCTCGATCAGGACCAGCCCGTCGTCGGCTGCCTTGATCTCGAAGGGGCCGCTGTAGGTGCGGCCATTCCAGGTGAGCGTCGAGCCCTCTGCCGGCTCGATGGTCACGGAGCCGGTGACCGACGTCGTCGTGATCGTCTCCGACTGGGCGGCCGCAGGGGTCGCCGCCGGCGCCAGCAGCACGACCGCCAGCCCGAGCGCGAGGATGCGGGCTCGTCCGCTCAGGATCTCCTCCCCGACTTCACGGTGATCACCACCTCGATCAACTGCTCGTCGGTCAGCGTGTCCGCCGGGTCGACCGTGCTCTTTCGGAGCTCGGCGGCGATCTGCCCTGCGATCCGGCGGCGCGGCTCGTGGCCGAGCGACGACTTGCGCAGTTGAAACGACCGAGCAAGCGCCAACTGTTCCTGAGAGACGGCGGTGGCGTCGAAGCCGGCCGGCACGACGACATGGTCGAGCCCGGAACGGAGCGGCGATTCGTCGAGCTTTCGCTCCCGGACCACGACCGTGCCGGCGGCGAGATCACCGAGGCGTTGGTTCTTGTTGGTCGTGAAGACGAGCACCGCCCCCACGCCGTAGCCAACCGGGAGCTGGTCGACGATCCGCAGCAGATTGCGGACCACCGAGGCCGTGAAGGTGATCGGCCCGCCGTCGGAGCGCACCACCCGAATGCCCGACGAGCGCTTCCCGGGCGTACGGCCCGACCAGATCGCCTCGAACACCAGCTCGTATCCGAAGAAGAGGATCGGGATGAGCGTGAGGAGGAGCAGCGGTGTGATCTCTGCGAAGCCGACGATCAGGAGCGCCCCCAACAGGATGCCCCCCTTGATGAGCCCGTCGACGATCTGTGCGGTCATCCGCGTCCCGAGCCCGGCTAGCGTCAACTCGAGGAGCACACCTTCGGGTGTGTTCACATGTGTGGTGTCTTCGAGTTCCATAGAACCAGATCGAGGAGTAGTGGGTGACGCTTGACCGGTTCCTCAGCGAGGGCGAGCCTACCTGGGCCGAGCTGGAATCCTTGGTGAAGGCGGCGGGCACCCGTCCGGCGTCGCTGGGCAGTCGCCGTTTGCTGCGGTTGGGCGCTCTCTACCGAGCCGCTGCCTCCGACCTCGCCCAGGCCCGGCACCGGTTCCGGGGCGACCCGGTGGTCGACCGGCTCGAGCGGCTCGTGGGCAGGGCGCGAGCGCTCGTCTACACCCGGTCCCGTCGCCGCCGGTCGCTCGTGGAGTTCTATTCGACCCGCTACTGGGAGCTGATCGTCGAACGACGTCGACTCCTGGCACTGGCGGCAGGAGCCTTGCTCGTCCCCATCCTGATCGGCTTCCTGTACGCCTCGGCCAACGGCGAGCAGGTCCGCCAGCTGGTGCCGAGCGCCTTTCTGTGGGTGACCGAGGAGCGTCCGGCGGGCACCGATCTCGGATTGACGAGAGCGGAGCTGACGGCGTTCTCGTTCCAGGTCCTGGTCAACAACATCCAGGTCACCGTCACCGCCTTCGCCGTGGGGATCGCGTTGGGTCTGGTGACCTTCGGACTGATCGCCTACAACGGGCTCATCTTCGGCATCCTGACGGCGCTGGCCATCGACGCCGGCAACGGGGCGCTGCTCGTCGAGGCGGTGATGGCCCACGGGGTGCTGGAGCTGAGCTGCATCGTCATCGGCGGGGTCGCCGGGTTCCGGCTGGCCGCCGCGGTGGTGAACCCCGGCCAGCGGCCCCGTCGCGTGGCGGTGGTCGAGGAGGCAGGGCCGGCTGCGCTGCTGGCCCTCGGCACCGCACCGTTCTTGATCCTGGCCGGCTTCATCGAGGGGTTCGTGTCGAGGACCGGGACGACGGCGGTCCCGGCCACGATCATCGGCTTCGTGGTCGGCGGCGCCTTCTGGGTCACCGCCGTCGTGCGCGGCACGGCTCAGAACCGCACCCGCGACTTGGCCATCAGGTAGGCCGCCACACAGGCCGCGTTGAGCCGGGCCCGATCGACGTCGATGACGGCGGCGCCGTGGCGTTCCAGAGCTGCCGTCGCCAGACGGCGCCCCTCCAGCACGTCGACGGCCACCACGGCCTTGGCCGCCGCCGCAGGCTCACCGGTGGCGTCGGTCAGGGCGGCGAGGATGTCCGGGTCGGAGGCGCTGGCAACCGCCACCGAGTGATGGCGGGCGAGCACCGGAATCGCCCCGACCAGCGGGCGGGCGGCGGCGGCGTCGAGCAGGTCGGTCAGCACCAGCACGAACGCCCGCTTCTTCTGGGCGACCCGTTCGAAGGCCAACCGGTAGTCGCTCTCCCGTGGGGCCGGCTCGAGGTCGTAGATGGTCCGTGCGAGCGCCTCGCCTCCGCGGCGAATGGGCGAGAGATCCCGGATGACGGTCTCCTCGAACGCCACCACCCCGACCCGGTCGCCGACCACATCGGCCACCGCCCCGATGGCGGCGGCGGCGTCGACGGCGGCGTCCATGCGGGTGAGGTCTCCGAGCGGGGCCGACATCAGCCGCCCACAGTCGATGACGCAGATGACATCACGGTCTTGTTCGACCCGGTACTGGTTCACCATCGGATGGGTGCTGCGCGACGTCGCCAGCCAGTTGACCCGGCGCACGTCGTCGCCGTCCACGTACTCGCGCAGCGAGTCGAAAGCGGTGCCGAGACCCAGCGAGCCGCGGATCCGCTCGCCGTCGAGCTGGAAGAGACCGTGCCGCACCCTGGCGGCGATCCGGCGGGCCGCCGGCATGTCGGGGAAGACCTGGAGGGCGTGCGGTTCACCGACCTGGTGCGTCCACGTGGCCAGCCCGAGCGGGCCCCGCAGGCGCACCGCCGGCGCCGGCAGGGAGTGGGCGCCACGCCGGACCGGCGTGACCATGGCCGCCAGCCCCCCATCGGAGATCGCCGGCTCGACGCGCAGGTCCGGCGTCGCCGGTTGCCGCACCACGATGCGGTCGGGCGGCCCGTCGACGACGATCTCGAGCGGTGACGGCACCCCGCGCGACAGGACATCGGCGGTCGATCGCTCGACGGTCGGCGCATGTCGAACCGCTGCGGCGTCGACGGCCGCAACCACCAGCACCAACAGCGCCAGCACGAGGATCGCGCCGAGGGGCAGCAGGAAGGCACTCAGCGCAACTGCACCCATGATCCACGCGGTCAGGCTGGTGGGCGCCATCTCAGCCGGCCCGGCGGCGGGCGGTCACCGGGGCACCGGGGTGGCGGCCATGACCGCCGCGATGGCGTCCGCCGCCCGGTACTCCTCGATCTGGGCCTCCGGTCGCATGACCAATCGGTGGGTGAGCACGAAGGGCGCCATCGCCGCCACGTCGTCGGGGATCACGAAGTCGCGTCCGTTCGCCCTGGCCGTGAACTTGGCGGCCGCCACCAGATGGACACCGGCCCGCGGGCTGGCGCCCACCTCGACAGCCGGGAGTGCCCGACTGGCCCGGATGAGGGAGGTGGCGTAGCCGATGACCTCGTCGGACACCACCGTCTCGTCGACGGTGCGGCGCAGCTCCAGCAGCTGTGGCCCGCTGGTGATCGGCTGCACGTCGTCGAGCGTGCTGGAGGCGACACCGGTGCGGTCGAGCTTGAGCAGCGCCTGCTCGTCGTCCTCGGTCGGATATCCGATGTCGATCTTCATCAGGAACCGGTCGAGCTGGGCCTCCGGCAGCGGGTACGTGCCCTCATATTCGATCGGGTTCTGCGTCGCCACCACGAAGAACGGCTGCGGCAACGCCCGGGACTCGGCGTCGACCGTCACCTGAGCCTCGCCCATCGCCTCGAGCAACGCCGACTGGGTCTTGGGCGGTGTGCGGTTGATCTCGTCGGCCAGGACCACGTTGGCGAAGAGGGGGCCGGGGCGGAACGAGAGCTGACCTTCGCGAATCGTCATGGTGCCGGTCACGTCGGCGGGCAACATGTCCGGCGTGAACTGGATGCGGGCGAACTCGAGCCCGCTCGCCCGAGCGAACGCCCTCGCCAAGAGCGTCTTGGCGGTGCCAGGGACGCCTTCGAGGAGCACATGGCCGCCCAAGAGGATGGCGGCCAAGAGGACCTCGGCGGCGGTGCGCTGACCGATGACGACCTTGGTGATCTGCTCGTTCAGTCTGCGTCGGAGCTCGTCCACCTTCGGGTCCTCTCTGTCGTGCTCTCGATCTCGGCGGCCACCCGGGCGACCCGGCCG
>JBPEXB010000225.1:0-9018 GCA_052032125.1 Acidimicrobiia bacterium | reverse complement strand
TGCGTGGCCGCCGTGCCGCCCTGCATGCCGTCCACCACCACGGCATCCGCACCCGCCTTGACCGCCAGCGCCGTGTCGTAGTACGGCCGGGCGGCTCCGATCTTGACGTAGATGGGCACCTGCCAGTCCACGATCTCGCGCAGTTCGAGGATCTTGATGGTCAGGTCGTCGGGGCCCGTCCAGTCCGGGTGCCGGCACGCCGACCGCTGATCGATCCCTTCGGGGAGTGTCCGCATGGCCGCCACTCGGGCGCTCACCTTCTGTCCCATCAGCATGCCGCCGCCGCCTGGCTTGGCCCCCTGGCCGACGACCACCTCGATGGCGTCTGCCGCCCGCAGGTCGTCCGGGTTCATCCCATATCGGGACGGCAAGTACTGATAGACGAGGGTCTTCGAGTGCTGCCGTTCCTCCTGTGTCATGCCGCCGTCACCGGAGGTGGTCGACGTGCCGGCCGCCGACGCCCCTCTGCCCAACGCCTCCTTCGCCTGGGCGGAGAGCGAACCGAAGCTCATCCCGGCGATCGTGATCGGGATCTCCAGGTGCACCGGCCGCTCGGCGTTGCGCTCGCCGATCACGACGTCGGTGTGGCACGCCTCCCGGTAGCCCTCCAGCGGGTACCGCGACATCGATGCCCCCAGCAGGACCAGGTCGTCCAGCGTGGGTAGCCGCCGCTTGGCGCCGAACCCTCGAATGCGATAGACGCCGGTGTTGGCGGCGCGGCGGATCTCGGCGATGACCGACCGGTCGAACGTGTACGACTCGCGATGGTGCCAGCGCTCGCTCACGATCCGACCTCGGCATCGATGTCGTCCGGCTCGAAGTGGTAGAGCCGGCGGGCCGAGCCGAACCTTCGAAACGACGAGGCGGGCGCATCCATCGAAGCGCTTTTGAGCAGGCGCTCGAGTGCGAGCACCTCTTCGGGTCCGAGTTCCTTCTCGATGCAATCGGCGCCGAGGCCCGCCACCTCGCCGGCCACGTAGATCTCCGCCTCGTAGATGGAGTCCCCGAGATCTGCTGCGGCATCCCCCACCACGACGATGGTGCCGGCCTGGGCCATGAACCCGGTCATGTGGCCCACGTTGCCGCCCACGACGATGTCGGCGCCCTTCAGGGAGATGCCACACCTGGCGCCCGCGTCGCCCTCGATCACGAGCAGCCCACCGTGGGCGGTCGCCCCAGCAGACATCATGGCGCTGCCCGTCAGCCGCACCGTGCCGGACATCATGTTCTCGGCGAGGCCGGTCGAGGCGTTCCCGGCGATCGTGACCGTGCCCGATTGGTGCATCCCTGCGCAGTAGTACCCGACGGAGCCGTCGATCTCGACGGTCAGCGCTGCGCTGATCCCGGCGGCCAGCGCGTGGGCTCCGTCCGGGTTGACGATGCGGAAGTGGCCATCTCGAGCGTCGTGCAGCGCCTGGTTCACCTCACGCAGCGGGACCTGTGCGAGGTCGAAGGTGTGGATCACGCCGCCAGGCTCCACGCGTACACGCGGGCCGGCTCCGGCTCCCACAGCTCGGCGTGGCTCACGTCGGGAAGCTTGGCGATCGCCCGGTACTCCGACGACATCGCCACCCAGTCGTCGGTCTCGCCGATGAGCGCCGGCTTGCAGGCGATGCCGTCACGGAGGATCGCGAAGCCGTTGGCGAGGCCGATGGCGAACGTGTAGAAGCCGTCGAGATGCTGGAGGGCGGATTCCAACGCCGATTCGACCTTGTCGCCCTCCCTGAGCCGCCAGGCCACGTACCCGGCGGCCACTTCCGAGTCGTTCTCCGTCTGGAACGTCTCGCCGCGCCGCTCCAGGCGCGTCCGGAGCCGGTTGTGGTTGGACAGCGAGCCGTTGTGAACCAGACACGTGTCCTCACCGGTGGCGAACGGATGCGAGCCGTTGGTGGTCACCGCCGACTCGGTCGCCATCCGAGTGTGCGCGATGGCATGAGTGCCTGCGCGCTCCGCCAGCCCGTAGGTCTCGGCCACCAGGTCGGGATCACCCACCGCCTTGAAGAGCTCGATGTGCTTGCCGTAAGCGGTGACGTCCACTCCCGCCGCATGGTCGATCAGCCATTGCCGGGCGCGTCGCCCGTCGCCGGCCAATTCCAGGACGGCGTGATCGTGCTGCGTCCGGACCGCCACGTCGGTGTCGAGAGCCTCACCGAGGGCGCCCGACAGGCGCTGCCAATCGGGCCGATGGCGCTCGGCCAGCACCGTGATCCTCGTGATCTCGGGTGTGGCGTCGTCATAGACCGCAAATCCGGCGCTGTCGCGACCGCGGTCGCGCATCTCGTGCAGCATGGCGGCCGTGAGCCGACCCAGCTCGGGCCGGTGGCGGGCTGTCTTCAGGAACAGGCCCACGATGCCGCACATGTCGATCCTCCGATTTTATAAGGTCTCGCCGGACCGGCGCTGGATCGAAGCGTATCGTTGCCGCCAGGCGCGTGACGGGAACGGGAGGGAATCGATGGGTGACTACGAGGACATTCGGGACCGGGCAGACGACGACGGTGTCGAGTTCATCTACGCGATGTTCGTGGAGATGCACGGAAAGCCCTGTGCCAAGCTGGTGCCGATCGGGGCGCTCGAGGACCTGATGCAGGTGGGCGCCGGGTTCGCCGGATTCGCCGCCGGCCCCATGGGCCAGGACCCTTCGAGCCCCGACATCCTGGCCCTCCCCGACCCTCGGTCCTACACCCGCCTCCCATGGCAGCCGAACGTGGCTGCCATGCAGTGCGATCCCACCGTCGAGGGCGAGCTCTGGCCGTTCGCGCCGCGCGTGATCCTGCGCCGAGCCCTGGACCGATTGGCCGAGCGAAACCTGGTCTTCAAGGCCGGCGTCGAGGCCGAGTATTCGCTCCTGGCCCGCGCCGAGGACGGCTCACTGCGGGTGGCCGACGAGCGTGACTCCGACCTCCTGCCCTGCTACGACGCTCGCGGCCTGACCCGGATGCTCCCCCACCTCACGGCAGTCTCCCAGCACCTCGATGAGATGGGCTGGGGGAACTACGCCAACGACCACGAGGACGCCAACGGCCAGTACGAGCAGAACTGGGAGTACTCCGACGCCCTCACCACGGCCGACCGCCTGATCCTCTTCCGGCTGATGATCCACACGCTCGCCGAGCGGGCCGGTCGGTACGCGACCTTCATGCCCAAGCCGTTCTCGGACAAGACCGGAAACGGCCTCCATGCACACATGAGCCTGTGGTCGGGCGACGACGACGCGCCGCTCTTCGTCGGAGACGGCGGCGAGGATCCGAAGGGCCTCGGACTCAGCCAGATGGCCTACCGCTTCGCAGGTGGCCTGATCGAGCACGCCCAGGCCCTCACCGCCATCGTCTGCCCGACGGTCAATTCGTACAAACGGATGGGCGTCGGGCCGCCCACCTCTGGTGCCACCTGGGCGCCCGCCTATGCCGCCTTCGGCGGCAACAACCGGACGCAGATGATCCGCGTGCCGGACACCGATCGGCTCGAGCTCCGGTTGGGGGACGGGTCGGCCAACCCGTATCTGATGTTCGCGGCGCTCGTGGCATGCGGCATGGACGGCGTGGACCGCGAGCTCGACCCGGGCGAGCCGAACCACGACAACCTCTACACCATGCCGGCCGACGAGGTCGCCGCCAAGGGGATCGAGACCCTGCCTCCCACGCTCCTCCACGCCACCGAGCGACTGATGGAGAGCGAGGCGTTGCGCGAGGGGCTCGGGGACACGGCGGACGGTCCGTATCGGGACTACTTCGCACGGGTCAAGCGCGAGGAGTTCCTGGCCCACCATCAGCAGGTGACGGAGGGCGAGATCCAGCGCTACCTGTCGCTGGTCTGACCAGCACATCGGCGCTCGAGCGGACAGCGCTCGGTCCGACCAACCCACGGAGGTGAACATGTCCAGTGCGGCTCGCCGAGGCGGCGTGCTTCGGGAGGGATACGAGTACGACTTCTCGCTCGTGGACCCGGCGGTCGGCGCGCACGTCGATCCATCCTGGGGCGCCATCTTCGAGACGGACACCGTGCTCGATCCGGACGGTCGGCTCGGCCCGATGCTCGTGACGGGTTGGAGCCAGGACGACGAGGTCACCTGGCGCTTCGACATCCGCCCGACCGCTCGATTCCACTCCGGCGATCCCTGTGACGCCGCTGCCCTGGCGGCGGCCCACAACTCGCACCGCGACCCTTCCATGCCGCTCGACAACGTCTTCTTCTGGCAACCGGTCTCGAACGTGTTCGCAGACGGCGACCAACTCGTGATCGAACTGCACCAGCCGTGGGCAGGGCTCGCCAGAAACCTCCGGTCGTGGCACTCGGCCGTCCACAACGAGGCCAGCCGGGCGGCGGCCGGCGATGCCTGGGGCACGACGATCGTCGACGGCACCGGGCCGTTCACCCACGTGTCCACCCAACGAGGTGTCGCCCAGGAGGTCAAGCGCTGGGATGACTACGACGGGACGGCCGCCACCTGGTTCGAGAACAAGGGCCCCGCCTACCTGGACGGCGTTCGATGGATCCCCTTCCTCGACTCCGGCGAGCGAGCCCAGGCGCTCGAGGACGGCGAGGTTCACGCCATCCAGAACCCCGACCTGCTGGACGTCGACCGCTTGAGCGAGAACCCCGACCTCGAGATCATCGAGTACCAGCAGATGTCGCTCGCCTACTTCGCCGTCGACCACCAGACGCCGCCCTTCGACGACGTTCGGGTCCGACAGGCCATCTCGCATGCGATCGACCGCGAGGCGATCGTTGCCTCCGATCTGGCGGGTCACGGCTGGCCGGCGTACGGGATCGTGCCGTCCGAGTCGCACTGGCACGCACCTGAGGTCCTGGACTTCAACGCCTACGACCCTCGCCGGTCCGAGCAGCTGTTCGACGAGGCCGGGTTGCCACGCAATGCCGAAGGCGTGCGCCTCGAGATCGAGGTCCCGGTGGTCCAGGACTCGACGCTGCGGCGGGTGTCCAAGACCGTGCAGCGGCTGCTCGCCGACGTCGGCGTGCGCATTCACCTCGACTTCATGGACGAGTTCGAGCCGTTCTACGACATGCTGCGAGACCACCCGCCTGCCTACATGTGCAAGTGGCTGTGGCCGGACCCACTGGACGCCACCGTCGGCTACGTCTGGTCGCGTTGTCATGAGGGACCGAATTGGCAGCGGTGCGCCTCGCCGGCGATCGACCAGGCCTGTGAGACCTTCTTCAGCGCCCGAGATGCGGACGAGGAACGCCGGGCCGCCCGGGACCTGCAGATCCTGGCCGCCGAGCACCTCCCGTTCGTTCCGCTCTACTTCCCAGCCACCGTCTGGGCGCACCACAAGAGCGTGCACGGCTGGCGGCCGACGCCGACCAACCTCTACGCCTTCTACAACGACGTCTGGATCGAGGAGGACTAGCCGGGTCCTCGAGGCCCGGCGCGCCCGAACACCCACGGGCGCGCTCGTCATCCGCTTCCTAGGCTGGCCCGATGGACGAACGCACTCGTAAGTCGCTGATCGGCATCCTGGCCGCCGTGGTGATCGGCGCCCTTGTGGCACTGGCCGGGAGCGACGGCGGACAGCAGGTCGGCTCGATCGGAGTCTTCGCGCTCTGCGGGCTGCTGGCCTACGGCATCAACTGGCTGGTCTTCATCCCCTCCAACGCGGCCCAAACCGAGAAGTACTACGACCTGACCGGCAGCGTCACGTACATCTCGACGACGCTGGTGGCGGTCGCTCTGAGCGACGACCTCGACGCCCGAGCGCTCATCGCCGCGGCGATGGTGATCATCTGGGCCGGCCGGCTGGGAACCTTCCTCTTCAGACGCATCAGCCGCGACGGACGCGACGGCCGGTTCGACGAGATCAAGGTCAACCCGGTGAGGTTCTTCGCCACCTGGACCATCCAGGGCCTCTGGGTGTTGCTCACGGCAGCGGCGGCGTGGGCGATCATCACCACTCGGGAGCGTGAGGACCTGGGGTTGGTGGCCATCATCGGGATCGCCGTCTGGCTGGCCGGATTCGCCATCGAGGTCGTCGCCGACCGGCAGAAGTCGGCCTTCAAGCAGGACCCCGCCAACGAGGGACGGTTCATCACCTCCGGGCTGTGGGCCTGGTCTCGCCACCCCAACTACTTCGGTGAGATCACCTTGTGGACGGGCATGGCGATCATGGCCGTGCCGGTCTTGAGCGGGTGGCAGTGGGTGGTGCTGATCTCACCGGTGTTCGTCACCGTGCTCCTGACGAGGGTGAGCGGCATCCCGATGCTCGAGAAGCGGGCCGACGACCGCTGGGGCGACGAGGAGGCCTACCAGGAATACAAGGAGTCCACGCCGGTGCTGGTCCCGCGCCCGCCGGGGTGATGGCGGGCTCAGTCCGGCTCGGCGAGGGTCGACAGCGGAACCCAGCCCTCCTCGCCGCGGACATTGCGGCACCAGACCCAGCCGCTCTCGTCGTCTCGCTCGACGATGGCGAGCGTCTCGCCCACTTCAGTCGCCAGCTCGGTCGTGTCGTAGCGCGCCCGCACGACCACGTTGCCGGCGTCGCCGGAGAGATGACGGGCCGGCACCCAGCCCTCTCCGCGCTCCGAAGTGACGAACACGAAGGCCGGCCAGGTCGTGTCCCGCTCCCCTGCCTGCACGACGTCGCCTGGTTCGACGACGAGCGGCGGCCGGTCGGGGACCTCGTGGGCGACGGAGGCAGTGATCTCCATCACCGACGCGGGCTCACACGCGCAGCGCGACGAGGATCAGGAGCGCCGTGCTCACGACGCCGAACGCCGTCCGGATGGCGTTCCAGCGATTCCAGCGGGCCTCGAACGCCGCCCGTTCACGGGCCAGGTCGGCGTCGCTGGCCGTGGCGGTGTCCACCGCCTGTATCCGGTTGTTGAGCGGGATGTTGATCGTGGCGGTCGGCACCTGGACCCCGGCCAGGTAGACGATCGCCGCTGCGACGAGCAACCACAGGTCGGCACCATCCAGGCTGCCGAAGCCGACCACGGTGGTCACCACCAGCAGCACCACGGAGCCCACCCAGGCCACCATGAAGACCGGCTGGTTGCTCTGGATCACCCGGTCCATCACCTGGAAGGCCCGGATGAATCCCCGGTCGTCCAGCACCTCGATTCCCGGCATCGCCACGACCGCGAAGCCGAACAGAAGCCCGGTGACGAGCCCGCAGAGCAGCGCTGACACCACCAGCAACACCTCGAACATGGGTCCTCCTCCCGGCGAGGCACCGTTCGCCCTTCGATGGCCAACCTACCGAGATGCGCCGGGCGCCGGGGGGCCTGCCAGAATCGCCCGATGCAGGACGTACTCAGCACACTCCAGTCCAAGGCCGGCAGCGAGATCGGCGTGTCGGACTGGTGGGAGATCACCCAGGAACGCGTCGACGCCTTCGCCGATGCCACCGACGACCACCAGTTCATCCACGTCGATCGCGATCGCGCCGCCGCCACGCCCTTCGGTGGCACGATCGCCCATGGCTTCCTGACCCTGTCGCTCACGGTGGCGATGGCGGACCAGGTCGAGCTCGACGTGGGCACCCCGAAGATGGCGATCAACTACGGGCTCGACAAGGTGCGCTTTCCGGCGCCCGTGCCGGTCGGTTCTCGGATCCGGCTGCGGGTGCAGCTCGACTCGGCCGACGAGGTGCCGGGCGGCATCCAGCTCAAGCAGACCATGACGACCGAGGTCGAAGGCCAGGAGAAGCCGGCCATGGTGGCCGAGCGCCTGGGCCGCCTCTACTACTGAGCGGCTATCTCGACAGCGAGCGGCCGCCTCCGACCACCACCACCTGGCCGGTGATGTAGGACGAGGCTCCTGTGAGCAGGAACCAGACCGTCTCGGCGATCTCCTCCGGCTCGGCCATCCGACCGAGCGGGATCGCTGCCACCATCTTCTCCCGGACGTCGTCCGGGATGCCCATCGCCATCTCGGTGCCGACCAGCCCGGGGGCGACCGCATTGACGCGCACGGCCGGGGCGAGGCTGAGGGCCATGGCGCGGGTGAGCCCGACCAGGCCGCCCTTCGACATCGCGTAGTTGAACTGCCCGAAGTTGCCGAGGTAGGCACGCGAGGCGATGTTGACGATGGCTCCGCCCTCGGCGATGGAGGGTGCCAGCGCCGTCGACAGCCGGTAGGCGGCGCCGAGGTTGACGTCGAGCACCGCCTCGAAGTCATCGTCGGCCATGTTCACCAACCGGGCATCGCGGGTGATCCCGGCGTTGTTGACCAGGCCGATCAGCGGTTCGCCGAGATGCTGCACGGTGCCCACGACTGCCTCGACGCCGTCGACGGTGGTGAGATCCACCTGGACCGGAGTGATCCCGTCGAGGTCCGCCAAGCTGTCGGAGAGGTCGACACCGACCACGCCGAAGGAGCCGGCCAAGCGGGTCGAGATGGCCCGCCCGATGCCCCGGGCAGCCCCGGTGACGACGACCACCCCGCTCACGGCAGGGCCTTGCCGAGATGGCCGGGGCCCAGGTGGATCACCTCACCGGTGACACCGCCGGCGACGAGCAGGTGCTCGGCCCAGGCGGCGACGACGGCACGGTCGGTGGCTGCGTCGCAGGCGATCACGTTGGCCGTCCATCCCTTCCGGGAGCCCTCGACGGCTGCCGTGCGAGCGGCCGACACCAGCCCGGCGGCCACCATGGCGTCGCCCGCCGAGCCACGGCCCAGCAGATCGTCGGTGAGGAGCACATAGACGAAGGACTCCTCGGCGATGGCGGCCGCCCTGCTCACGATGAACGCTCTGCGCAACTCGGCCTTCACGTCGTCCCAGCCGTCCCCCACGGGCTCGACCCAGTGGACGTTCACGCGCCCACTCCGACCAGCATCTCGATGACCTCGCCGGCCACAGCCAACTCTTCCAGCACCGAGCGGGTGTGCTGACCGAGCGTCGGGGGTATCGCGGTGGCGCGCGCCGCCGATCCGTCCACACGAATCGGCGAACCGGTCGTGCGCACCGACCCGGCCACCGGGTGCTCGAACTCGACCAGCATCTCGTGGTGGCGCGCCTGAGGATCCTCGAACGCCTCACGGAGCCCGAGCACCCTCCC
>JBPEXB010000224.1:0-4868 GCA_052032125.1 Acidimicrobiia bacterium | reverse complement strand
GGCCGGGGACCGGAGCCCGGATGCCCGGGTACCTGCGCACAGGCGAGTCGCCAGTCACCAGGGCGCTCGGCTCCGGGGTCGATCAAACAGCGGGACCCGGGACCCGTAGGCCGGGTTCCGGATGGGCGCATTGCGGGTGAGGCCACGGCGTCACAGGCTGAAAAATCTCACGTTCTGCTAGGTTGATACCACTCTCCGTGAGATGAATCCCAAAAGCTGCCAACGAGACGCACGATCTGTAGGAAGTGACTAGTCACTTGGGGCGGAAAATATACGGCCCCCAATATGGAGCCTTCCATCCCCGATACTTACAGCGAACGTGCCAACATGACGGGCGGCTGGGAGGCTGACCACCGGGCACCGGAACAGCGTTCCGACACAAGTTCAAGGTCCTCAACCAAGCATCCCCCTTGACTGGTTGAGACTGACGGGGCCGCTTGCGGCCCCGTCAACTTTTTGGGTGTGTACGCGCGAAACGTGAGTCCCCGGACCCCGGACCCCGGTGGAAGGGCCCCCAAGCCGAACCACGACCCACGACGCCCCTGGAGACTGGCGACTGGAGACTCACCCTTACGCAGGTACCAGGTACTGAGTACCTGGTACTCAGTACCGCCGATGTCGGCGCAGCCGACGAGGCCCGCCTACCCGCAGAGGGCTCGCGCCAGCGGCGTGGGGTTGACGGCGCCGCCGCCGCCGGGGTGATACTCCCAGTGCAGGTGCGGGATGTGCGCTGGGGCGTTGCCGCTCGTGCCGACCTCGCCCAGCTTCTGGCCGAGCGAGACACTCGCTCCGGTCGAGATCCCCGACGCATGCGAGTCGAGGTGGGCGTAGTAGAAGGTGTCGCCGCTCTCGCCCTGCAGCCACACGGTGATGCCGCCGAGCGTGCTGTTGCGGGTGCTGGTGATGATCCCTGCCTCGACTGCCACCACCGGAGTGCCCTTGGCGGCGAGCATGTCCACTCCCTGGTGCCAGCGGCCGCCTGACCGGGGCGCGCCCCAGGTGTCGGTGAAGCTGGTGAACCCATCGACCGGGCAGGTGCGGGTGCCGCTCGGCGGCGCCGGCGGCGCCGTGGTGGTCGTGGTGTCCTCGGCAGCCGTGGTGGTCGTGGTCGTGGTGGTGGTCGCTTCGGTGGCCGGCGGGGCCGTGGTGCTGGTCGCAGCCCGGGCTGCCTCCTCGGCCTGGCGCCTCGCCTCTTCCTCGGCGAGGCGTCGCTGGCGCTCGATCTCGGCCAGGCGCGCCCGTTCCTCCTCCAGGAACTGCTCCCGCAACGCCTCGTAGGTGGCCTGGGCCTCGATGAGGCGCTCATTCACGTCGGCGGCGACCGCCTCGAGATCGGCGAGCGACTGTTGCTGTTCGATCCTGGCCAGGTTGAGCCGGTCGGTCTCGGCGGTCAGCTGGATCGAGAGCACCTGGAGACCGTTGAACACCGCCTGGTCGGCCTTCCCGAGGTCGCCGAGGTACTCCGAGCGCGTGCCGACCTCGTTGGGCGACGCCGAGGTGAAGACGGTGGCCAATCCGACGCCGGCGGCGTCGATGTAGAGCTCGACGGCCCGAGCCTGGGCACGGTCCCGCAGCTCGCGCAGCTCGATGCGACGGCTGGCGATGAGACCCTCGAGCTGCTCGATGTCGTCGCCGAGCTGGATGTCTCGTGCCAGCGCCGCCTCGTAGTCGGCCGCCAGCGCCTGCAGCTCGACACGGAGTCGCTCGAGGTCGGCACGTGCCTCGGCGAGGTCCTCGCGGCTCACCTGCGCCCCGGCTGGCAGGGCGATCATGAGCACGACGAGCAACGCCGCACCGACGCGACGGACGCTCATGGCTGGTGCCGCCAGTGCACGCTGGTGTGCCATCGGCCGTCATGATCCTCGAACCCGCCGAGGTTGTCATCATCGAAGTCGGCCCGTCCCTCCTCGCGGAGCTTCCGCAGGTGCGCAACCACCGAATAGGCCGCCAGCGGGTGCAGGGCGCGGTCGACATCGTGGTACACCGTCTCGACGATCGCGCCGACGGTGCCGGCGCCGTCGACCATCGCTGCGACGATCTCCCGCTCCCGGTCGAGCCGGTGCTCGATGTACTCGGCGATCGTCCCGTGTGGATCGTCGATCTCGTCCCCGTGGCCCGGGTACAGACGCGCCAGCGACAGCGGCAGCAGGCGCTCGAGCGATCTCAGGTAGGGCGACATGTCTTCGACCATCACCGAGGAGCCGCCCTTGATGTGGTCCCCCGTGAAGAGCAGGTCGTCCAGCAGGAAGCAGAGGTGGTCGTCGGCATGCCCGGGCGTGTGCAGGACCTCGATCGAGGTCGTCCCGAACGTGATCCGGTCGTTGTCTCGCAGGCGCCGGTCCGGGTCGAAGCCGGGACCTGGCGCGTGACCGTAGGCGGGCACGCCCAGCTGAGAGGCCAGAGGATTGGCGAGCGGGGCATGATCGGAGTGCGTGTGGGTCACCACCACTCCCTGCGGCTGCAAGCCGACCAGGGCGTCGACGATGGTGCGTCGGTGGACGTCGATGATCGGCCCCGGATCGATGATCAGGCACTCGTCCTCGCTGGTCACGAGGTAGGTGTTGGTGCCCGGCCCCGTGAACACACCCGGGTTGGGCGCCAGCAGCCGGCGGATCGAGGTCACGGCCCTGCCTCCGCATATCCCGGATCGCCGGGCAGGAGGAGTCGCCGAAACCCGCCGCCATCGATCGGCCGCGGGAGGATCGGCTCGACCGGCGTGGTGCGGGCATGGGTGAGGACGGCTTGCGGCGAGCTGAACTCGGCAAGCAGCTCGAGGTGCTTGATCGTCGGAAAGATCAGCGGGTACGCATCACGATCTCGATCGAGCATGGATGCCGGTGCGACCCATGCACAGTCCACCACCTCCGCGCCGTCTGGCACCGGATCGATCGGATGGGGCCACTCCGCGACGAAGAAGCGCGTGTCGAAGCGCTTGGGCACCTCCAGCGGGGTGATCCAGTTGGACAGGTAGGCCACCGCCGCGCCGTCGAACGCCGCCCCCTGCTCGGTCAGCGTGCGACCGATGTTCGACCGGTCGAGTACCGCCGGGTCGATCGGCGGCCGGGACAGGCACAGTCCGACCTCCTCGGCGGTTTCACGGAGGGCGGCCAGGATCCACGGGCGGGCCTCCGCATCCTCGACGCCGGAGAGCAACGGGGCAGCGTCGGGATGGCGATCGGCGTCGTCGACCGCACCACCGGGAAAGACCCACCAACCGCCTCCAAACAGCTCCGCCGCCCGTTTGATCATGAGCACCTCGAGCGGCGCAGCGGCGGCGCGCAGCAGTATCAGCGTCGACGCGGGGCGGGCGTCCATCAGATCACGATGGTGCGTCGGCGGATGAATCCGGCTCCGACGCGACGGATGACCTCTCGAACAGGCGGGATCATCAACAGGAAACCGACGAGGTCGGTCAGATAGCCAGGGGTGAGCAGCAAGGCACCACCGACCAGCACCATGGCGCCGTGCGCCAGTTGGTGACTGGGGACACCACCGGCTGCCAGCTCCGCCCGGAACTTCGCCCACACGGACATTCCTTGCCAGCGCACGAGGGAGGCGCCGACGACGGCCGTGATGACGATGCCGAGCAGCGTGTAGCCCAGGCCGATGCGCTCTTCGATCCACACGAAGAGCAGCACCTCGACCAGCGGAACTGCGAGGAAGATGAAGCCGAACAGCGCTCCCACGGGGCCAGCATACGCCCCGGGTATCCTTAGCGGCCATGGTCGACCTGCGAAACCTGCCATCGGTCGACGCGCTGGTCACCGAGCTCTCCGACGCCCGCGGCGACCTGCCGCGGGCGCTGGTCGTCGACGTCGCCCGCGCCGCCATCGACCGGGCCAGGGAGACCCTGGTGGCGGGCGGCGAGGCCGACCCCGGTCGAGCTGCCACCGAGCAGCTCCAACGCTTGCGCCGCCTCCGGCTCCAGGAGGTGGTGAACGCCACGGGGGTGATGCTCCACACCAACCTCGGCCGGGCGCCCCTCCACCCCGAAGCCGTGGCGGCGGCCGCGTCGGCGGCCGGCGCCTACGGGACGATCGAATTCGACCTCGACCAGGGACAGCGAGGGTCCCGGGGGGCGTATCTCAACGGCCTGCTGACAGATCTGACCGGGGCTGAAGCCGCCCTGGTCGTGAACAACAACGCCGCCGCGCTCTTCCTCGCCCTGCACACCCTCGCCCGGGGTCGGTCGGTGCCGGTCTCGCGAGGCGAGCTGATCGAGATCGGCGGCTCCTACCGTCTCCCCGAGCTGATGGCTGCGTCCGGCGCCCGCCTCGTCGAGGTCGGAACGACCAACCGGACCAGGGTCGCCGACTATGAGGCGGTCGTGGACGGCGACACCGCCATGCTGCTCAAAGTGCACCCGTCGAACTACCGGGTGATGGGATTCGCCGAGGACGCCCCGATCGAGGGCCTGGTGGCACTGGCCGCCGAGCACGGCCTCCCCCTCGTGCACGATGTCGGAAGCGGTCTGCTCGATGCCTCGGTCCCGTGGATCGACGGGCCTCCCCCGTCCTGGCTGGCCGGCGAGCCGGCCGTGCGGGACGACCTGTCGACAGGGGTGGATCTCGTCACGTTCTCCGGGGACAAGCTGCTGGGCGGGCCTCAGGCCGGCATCATCGTCGGGAGCCAGGAGCTGGTGGCCCGTCTCAAGGCCAGCCCCGTGGCGCGGGCGCTACGGGTGGACGGCGCCACCCTGGCCGCCCTGACGAGGACGATCGAGCTCTATGCCGACGGCCGGGCGACGGAGATACCGTTTTGGCGGATGATCACCACTCCGCAGGAGAACCTGGCCGCACGCCTCGAAGCGATCGCCGAACAGGCGGGTCTCCCTGCAGAGATCGAGACCTCGGAGGCGATGGCGGGGG
>JBPEXB010000223.1:0-1775 GCA_052032125.1 Acidimicrobiia bacterium | reverse complement strand
GAGTCGAATTCGGACCTGACGACCATCCGCCATCCCGAGTGGTCGGGCTACCACCTGGCGATGAACCGGGACTATCCCGAGTTCTTCGGCGATGTGCTCACCCGTCAGGGTCTCTCGCACTCCATCGATCGCCAGGGCATGGTCGATGCCATCCTGTTCGGCAACGGTGCCCCGACCTTCGGGCCGTTCCCGACCACGGACCGCCAGTACGACCCGGCCGTCGAGCAGTTCAACACGTTCGACGTCGACCTGGCCAACCAGAAGCTCGACGAGGCCGGGTGGGTGGTCGGCAGTGACGGCATCCGTGAGCGGGACGGGACCCGGTTCGAGTTCCGCTATCTCGTCGAGGACGAGACGGTGCAGCGAGCCGTGGCCGAGGCGGTCCAGCAGCAGTTCGCCGTGGTCGGCGTGCAGGCCAACCTGGACGTGGTCGACCGGGCGTTGGCCTTCGAGCAGCAGAGCGGCCCCGGGCGCGACGCGGTGCCCATGTCGCTGTTCTTCTGGCTGTGGCCGATTCCGCTGGACGTGCTGATCCTCTTCGGCGGGTCGCAGTTCATCCCCGTGCCGAACTTCTCGCACGCCGTGGAGCCGCGGGTGGACACAGCGATCGAGAACTGGCTCAACTCGGCGACCGAGGAGGAGGCGCAAGCTGCGTCCTCGGAGTTCCAGCTGGCCTGGGCCGAGCAGCTGCCGTTCATGCCGATCATGAACCAGAACGCCACGTTCGTGCACAACAACCGGGTGCACGGCTGGCAGCCGTTCGTCTGGAACCTCTACCCGTACTACAACGACACGTGGATCGAGGCGTAGGCCGAGCGCTGCCCGGGGGGCAGCCAGGACTGCTCCGGCGGTCGGAAGCGAGCGTGGCAGGTGAAGCGATTCGCCGCACGGACCATCTACATGGTGGTGATCGTGCTGGTCTCGTCGGTCGCCGTCTTCTATGCGATCCGGCTGTCGGGGGGCGACGCGGTCTCGGCGGTCATCCAACCTGGCAACGCCTCGCTGGAGGCTCGGGAGCAGCTGCGAGACCTGTGGGGGCTGAACCTGCCCATCCACGAGCAGTACTTCGAGTACATGGGTCGCCTCCTGAGGGGCGATCTGGGCACCTCGCTGACCAACTCCAGCCCGATCTCGCAGATGGTGGTGGTGCACGGGCGCAACAGCCTGATCCTCGGCGCGGCCGCACTGGGTCTGGTGTTCGTGATCGGAGTACCGCTCGGCATCGTGGCGGCCCTGCGACGCAACAGCTTCGTGGACGGATCGATCATGACGTTCTCGGTCGCCGGCATGGCGGTGCCGAACTTCTGGCTGGCGTTGCTGGCGGTGTGGCTGTTCGCCTCGACACTCCATTGGCTGCCCACCGCCGGGTGCTGCTCACCCCGTCATCTCGTCCTACCGGCCTTCGTCCTGGCGGCCGAAGGCATCGCCCTGACGGTGCGGATGACCCGCTCCGCCATCCTCGAGAACGCCGGGTCCGACTGGGTCAGGAGCCTGCGGGCGGCCGGGCTCTCGGAGCGGCGGGTGATCCTCAAGCACGTGCTGCGCAACGCCATGGTCCCGCTGGTCTCGCTCCTGGGCCTGCGCATCGGGCAGATCGTCGGGTACGCGCTGGTCGTGGAGACCATCTTCGGATGGCCGGGCCTCGGCCAGGTGTTGGTCAATGCCGTGCTGCGCCGCGACTACCCGGTGGCCCAATTCTTCTCGCTCGTGCTCATCGCCACCGTGGTGGTCGGCAACTGGCTGGCCGACATCGGGTATCTGGCCGCCGACCCGCG
>JBPEXB010000222.1:0-3542 GCA_052032125.1 Acidimicrobiia bacterium | reverse complement strand
GAGGCTCTGAGCATCGTCGGCGCCGAGGGGCGGCCGATCGCCGTGGACGAAGGACGCATCGTCGCTGTTTCGACGCCGACGTATGGCGCGTTCGAGCGAGCCCTTGCCGACTTCGCCCGCTCGACGGACCCAGCCGGATTCGCCACGGAGTGTGCGCCGGACGGGTCAGTAGCGTCGAGCGTCCACGGATTCCCTTTCACGACACGATGTGGAAGGTATCTGGCGGCTCTGGAAGGGCAGATGGTGGCGAGCCCTGAGCCGTGAGCCGCCACCATCCCACGCGGCGGAGGCAGAGGGGAGGGCCCCCGACACCGCCGGCCTCAGCTGTTCGTCCCGAAGACCACGAACTCTCGACGGTCGGCGTGCGCCGGGTCGGCGCACATGACGACGTACGAGACCGTCTCGAACAGCACGCCCTCACCGAATTTGCCGGCCCGAGAGGTGCCTTCGGCCACCCCGCCCGGCTCGAGCGGGTCGGCAAAGAACCACCTCACGGTCGCGCCATCGTCCTCTGAGATCACCAACGCGTGCGCCGGCAGGTCGACCTCGTCGGGCCCACCGGGGTGGAAGTGGCCTCGGTGGCCGCGGATGAGCGCTGCTCCGATCCCTCGAGCCTCCAGACCCTGGAGCTCTGCGAGCAGGTTCGCCAGACCATGCTGGGCGATGTGGGCTTCGAGCTCGCCGGCGGAGACGAGCGTCGATCCCACGATGACATGATGTCCTTGCTCTCCCTCGTTCGTGAGCCGGTACGAGACCTCGCCGAACTCCCCTTCGAGAGTGGCGGGTGACGCCGTCCAGTCGCCGTCGGTGATCGACACCTCGACGGTCTGTGTCGGGACCGAGCCGCACGCGCTCGTCACGAGAGCGGCGACCAGGAGTGCGAATGCGCCTCTGCGCATGATCCCTCCTTGGTTGGGTCTCCAACGTATGGCGCGCGTCGTCTGTCGAACATCGGGGAAGACCCGTATCGAGGCTGGAGCGGAGCCGGCTAGGCCTTGGCGCGCTCCCGGACGCCGCCGAACCAGCGGAGGAACAGCCAGGTCGAGATGGTGTAGGTGATCGCCATGATCACGAAGGGAATCTGGAAGTCGCCTTCGGCCATCAGGCGGGCGCCGTACCACCCTCCGAACGCTGCCAAGCCCGATCCCACCAGCGCCGAGATGCCGGTGAACGTGGCCCGCTCGTTGGGGTGGAGCGACTCCATGGTGAAGGCTTCATACAGCGGTCCCGACATGTTGAAGAGCGCCGTACGCAACACGAAGGCGATGCCGGCCAGCGACACGACCGTCTCGGGCGTGGCCAGCTCCGGGGCGAAGCCGAGCAGGAGGATGAAGGGGATGGCGGCGAAGCGGGTCAGCCAGATGGCTCGCATTTTGCCGAACTTCTCGGCAGCGAAGGGGGCGGCGAAGGCGGCCACCGACAGGGTCAGCGACCCGACGGCGAAGATGATCCCGATGTCCTCGGTGTGGGCGTGGCCGTCCTCGGCCAGGAACACGTTGGTCAGCCGCAGGACGAACCCGCCGCCCAGCGACAGCAGTCCGGCGATGATCACGAACTTCTTGATCACCTCGAACGAGCGCAGGTTGCCGAGGAAGCCCGGCGCCGGCGGCGCCTCGCGACGAGCCTCGGCCACCTCGGCGGACACGTAGGGGCGCATCATGATGGCCGGGATCAGGGAGAGGAACCACCAGGCGATGCCGATGTAGGTCGCCCAGCGGAACGCCTCGATGGTCTCCATGCCCCGGCTGGTCTCCAGCCATCCGGGGAAGTAGCCGGCCACCAGGGCACCCGCCATGGCGGCGAGGGTGCGGAAGCCCGAGCCGACGCTGAAGAGGTGGACCCGCTCGGCGGGATCGGAGTTCTCGGCCATGAACGGCGACTCGGTCACGTGGTGCAAGGCACCGAACATGGCCGCCGCCGCCGAGGCCGCCAAGATGCCGAACTCGCTCAGCACGGTGATCTGCACGAGCGCGAAGACCGCTCCGCCACCGTCGCCGATGATGAAGCCCCAGCGCCGGTCCATGCGATCGGCCAGCCACCCGGCAGGAGCGGCGGCGACGGCGCCTGCCAGGCCCTGGACCAGCAGGCGCAGACCAACGAACTCGATCGAGAACCCGGCGGCCAGCAGGTAGAGGTTGAACACCACCTCCCACGTGCCGTGGATGACGTCCATCCCGAAGATGTGGAGCAGGTAGAGGCGGGCGTTGCGGCTGAACAGCTTGACCGACGTGAGATATCCGCTGAGCCCGGTGAGCTCGTCGAACGACGTCGGCTTCGTGTCAGCCATGGCCGCACCCTACGCCCTCAACCACAGTTGAAGTCAAGGGCGGATGTCAGGGCACGGCGAACTCGTAGACGACGCCGCTGCCGTTGTTCGGTGCCGCCACGAGGATGACTCCGTCATCGACCACGACCACCGAGCCGAACCGGTGCATCGGATCTCGATCGGACGACACCAGCTTGGCAGTCTGCTCCCACACCCCATCGGAGCGCCGGAAGACGTAGGCGGCGCCAGGCGCATCGCCGAAGATGCCGAGGATGCTTGCGCCCGCCACCACCGTATCTCCGTCGAGATCGAGCGTCACCGGCACACCGAACGGCTGATCCGAGGCGATGAGATCTGCTTCGTGGCCCCACGCGTCGCCCTTGCGGACGAACACGCACGCTCGACCGACGCTCGACAAGTCGTCCCGCGCGGACGGCGACGCGAGGACGGCGGTGTCGGCGTCGATCGCGACGTCCAAGCCTCGCCACTGCCAATTCTCACAGCCGTCGCCCAGCACCGCCTGTTCAACCCACGAGGAATTCGAGGCTGTGAACACGGTGGCCTCACCTCCCGTGAAACCCTGACCCGGGGCACCGACGACGATGCTCCCGTCTGCGACGTCGACGGCGCTTCCGAATCCATCGCCCGCCCTCGGCGTTGTCGCTGTGAGGGTTCCCGCGAGTGACCACACGTCGCCGGTTCGGCTGAAGACATAGGCAGCGCCCGAGTCATAGCTCTCTTCGATCGGGATCGGCTGCCCGAGAGGCGCACCGACGACGAGCGTGTCGCCTTGGACGGCAACACTCGCTCCGAAGGCATCGAAGAAGCTGCTCGTACTTCGCACGGTCGCCTGATGGACCCATCCGGTTGGACCGCGTACAAAGACATCCACCGCCTCACCGACGGTGCCCACCGCGATCGTGTCGTCCTCGATCGCCAGAGCCTGCGTCGCTCCCGTGCTCTGGGTCAGTTCCACGATCTGCTGCCAACCGTTCGGGCCGCGCGTCCACACGGAGACAATCCCTTGGCGATCGGCGATCACCGCTGTCCCGCTGTCCAGGGCCATGGCGACGCCGAATCCGTCGGTCCCGTGCGACAGTGTCGCCACCTCAGCGAGCCGGACAGGAGGCACGATCGGCACGAAGTCCAAAGCGCGGCCGATGAGGGAGGCCATCTGATCACGCTTGACGTTGTCGCCCGGGCAGTAGTTGCCCTGGTTGTCACACCCCAGGGTGATCCCGTCGTCGGCGATCTTGTTGATGTTCGCCTCGTGCGT
>JBPEXB010000221.1:0-2739 GCA_052032125.1 Acidimicrobiia bacterium | reverse complement strand
GTTGACGTTCCACACCCGATCGAAGGTGGGCTCGTCGAGCTCGACGAACGGTGTGGAGCCGTAGGGACCCGCGTTGTTCACCACGATGTCGATGTGGCCGCCCAACGCGTCGGCGGCATCGGCCACCAGACCTCGCGCCTGGCCGGCGTCGGCGAGATTGGCTTGCACGACGGCGTGCGAGCCCGATGTGGCCGGGGCCAGGGACTCGAGGACGGCCCGTGCCTCGGCGGCGCTGTCGCGGTGATGGACGGCGACGGTGGCGCCGGCGTCGGCCAGGGATCGGGCGATCACCGCCCCGAGGTTGCGCGACGAACCGGTGACGAGAGCCCGGCGACCGCTCAGCACGTCCATGCCGCGACCCTATACATTCGTGGTGAGAGGAGGAGATCGTGATTCTGGAGGTTCGGCGGTACGAGATCGAGCCCGGGCGCCGCGACGAGTTCGTGCGCTTCTTCGACGAGGAGGTGGCGCCGGAGATGAGAGCGTGTGGGATGCACATCGTCGGCCAGTTCGTGTCGATCGAGGACGACACGACCTTCGTCTACCTGCGGGCGTTCGAGTCCCAGGAGCAGCGCGATCGGCAGTCCGAGGCGTTCTACGAGTCGTCCGCCTGGGTGGAACGCTTCCGCGACCGGGCGCTCGAGATGGAGATCGCCTGGCACGTCGACGTCGTGGTGCCCACGCCGGGGTCGGCGATGGCCTGAGCTCAACCGAGCTGAGCTCATGCGAGGTGACCTGCGAGGGCGTCGAGCGTCGCCTCGATCACCGGGACGTCGGGCAGGCGCTCGGCGGTGGTCCCGACGTCCTTGAGGCCGGAGGACGTCCCGATCGCCACCACCAGGTCGCCGGGGCGGATGAACCCCTTCGCAGCCGCATCCTCGACCGCCACCAGGGCCGTGGCCGCTGACGCCTCCAGGTACAGGCCCTCCCGCCCCGCGGCCAACTGGGCCTCCATCGTGCGGTCGTCGTCGCCCACCTCGATGGCCACGCCTCCCGACTGCCGGAGGGTGTGGACGCCTTGAAACGTGCCCACGGTCCCAGCCGTGGAGAACGCCACCGACGGGCGCGGATCGACCCGATGGACGCGGTCGTCGCCGGCAGCAAGGGTCGCCGCGTAGGGCCCGAGCGGCTCGGCTGCGACCAGGCGCGGCAGGCCGGGGATCCGCCCGGCCTGAACGAGGTCGACGAACCCGCGGTGGATGCCCGTGAGCCCGTCGGCGTAGGCCACCGGCACCACGACGACGTCAGGCGCTCGGTCGAGCTGCTCCACCAGTTCGTAGGCGACGGTCTTGTAGCCGTCGATGCCAAACGGGTTGGAGCCGATCGGCGGATCCAGGAGCCCCGACATCGGCACCCACCCCTTGGCCTCGACGGCCTCCTTCATCAGCTTCCAGCGGTCCGGCGGGTGCTCGACCGCCACGACATCGGCCCCGTAGGCCTGCATCAGCACCTTCATGGTCAGGGGCACGGAGGCGAGCGTCAGCGCCACGCAGCGAAGGCCGGCTGCCGCCGCGTAGGCGGCGACCGCCGCACCGTGGTTGCCGGTGGTCGACACCACGACGGTGTCCGCACCGTCGGCCTTCGCCTTGGTGATCGCCACCGCCGCCAGGCGGTCCTTGTAGGACCACGTGGGGTTGCGGGTCTCGTCCTTGACGACCAGATCCGGGACGCCGGCGCGCGCACCGAACCGGGGGAGGGGGACCACGGGGGTGTTGCCTTCACCGAGGCTGACCACGGTGGTGTCGGGTGCGATCGGCAGCGCGTTGCGCCAGGCGAACAACCCGGGCTGGCCAGCCTCGCGATGCGGCACCGCCGGCTCATAGACCGGATGGACGTTGACGGCCACGTCGTCGGCTGCGCAGGCCGGGCATCCGAACATGAAGGCGCGTTCCTCGACCTCGGTGGCGCAGCGGGGGCACGCCAGCTTTCCGAGGTAGGCGCTCACCCGACCACCCGCAGGGAGCGGTCCGAGCGGTTGAGCAACTCGTGCCCGTCCTCGGTGACGACCAGCGTGTCCTCGACCATCATGCCGCCCCATCCGATCTCGTAATACGGCGTCTCGACGCAGAACGTCATGCCAGGCGAGAGCGGTGTCGTCCAGCCGGGCGCCACCACCGGCCGCTCGTAGACCTCCGTGCCGATGGCGTGTCCGCAGTGGTGTCGGCGGTAGGGGCGCAAGCCGGCGGCTTCGACGGCTTCGACGGCGATCTCGAAGACGTCCTCAGCCGTGACCCCAGGTCGGATGTGGTCCAGCTGCGCCTGCTCGCCGGCGAAGATGGCGTCGTAGAGGTCCCGCTGGCGGGGGTCGGGGTCGCCGACGACGGCGGTGCGGCCGATGTCCGACCAGTAGCCGTCGTAGGTGCAACCGACGTCGAACCTGAGCAGGTCGCCCACTGCCAGCCGGCGGTCGGAGGCGCGGGCGTCGGACAGGGCACTGCGAGCGCCTGAGGTGACGACCACGAAGCGAGGCATCCCGCCTCCCTCCGCCATCGTCGCGGCCACGATCCGCTCGAGGTCCCGCTCGCTCACCCCCGGTTCCGCCGCCTCGATGGCGGCGTCGATGCCGTCCTCGGCGAGGTGCGCGGCGCGACGCAACCGCTCGACCTCTTCGGGCAGCTTGACGGCGCGGAGACCGAGCATCCACTCGTGGGCGTCGACCACCGAACCGTGGGGGCCGAGCAACGGTCCGAGTGGCGCGGCGGCGCTGTCGGTGCCGATCGTCCCCGACAGCCCGACCAT
>JBPEXB010000220.1:0-9299 GCA_052032125.1 Acidimicrobiia bacterium | reverse complement strand
CCGCGCACGGGCTTCGCCGAGATCATGCTGCCGTCGCTCCAGCCCGGATCGTCGATCATGCCCGGCAAGGTCAACCCGGTGATGCCGGAGATGGTGATGCAGGTGGCCTCCCACGTCATCGGCAACGACACGGCGATCACGTGGGGCGGGGCCAACGGCAACTTCGAGCTCAACGTGATGATGCCGATGATCGCGCACAACCTGCTCGAGTCGATCTCGCTGCTCGCGTCCGCCGCGACGACGCTGCGCGAACGTTGCATCGAGGGCATCGTCGCCAACGAGGACCGGGCCCGGGAGCTGGTCGAGGCGAACATCATCGTCGTGACCGCCCTCAACCCCCACATCGGATACGACAAGGGCGCCGAGGTGGCGAAGGAGGCGTTCGCCACCGGCCGCAACGTGCGGGAGGTCATCCTCGAGCGCGGCCTGATGACCGAGGAGGAGCTCGACGAGGTCCTCGACCTGAAGAAGATGACCGAGGGGGGCGTTCTCTGAGCGACCGCTTCCGGGCGTGGACGCCCCCACCCCGGCCGGACTGGGCCGGCGCATGGGAGCTCAACCACGCCCTGGCCGGGGCGGAGCTCTGGGAGACGGGCGGCATCGGGCCGGAGGACATCGTCGTGGACGCCGACGGGTGGGCCTACACGGGCCTGCTCGACGGTCGCATCATCAGGCTGTCCCCGGACGGCCGCCGCCGCGAGCTCGTCGTGGACACCGGCGGGCGGCCGCTCGGGCTCGAATGGGCGCCGGACGGCGGCCTCGTCATCGCCGACGACCAGCGCGGACTGCTGCGGTGGGACGGCGAGCGGCTCGCCGTGCTCGCCGACGCCCACCAGGGAGAGCGGTTCCGGTTGACCAACAACGCCGCCGTCGCCGCCGACGGCTCGGTGTTCTTCACGGTGAGCAGCCGCTATCACCATGTGGCCGACTTCAAGGCCGATCTGCTCGAGCACAACGAGAGCGGCAGGCTCTTCGTCTGGCGCACCGACGGGTCGTGCGAGATGGTGGTGGACGGGTTGTGCTTCGCCAACGGGGTGGCGCTCTCGGCCGACGAGCGTTTCGTCCTGGTCGCCGAGACCGGTCGCTACCGGGTCCACCGGGTGTGGCTCCAAGGCGACCGGCAGGGCGAGTCGGAGGTGATCCTCGAGAACCTCCCCGGCTTCCCCGACAACCTGACGCGCGATGGCGACGAGTTCCTCCTGGCCATCCCCTCGGTCCGGGATGCCCTGGTGGACCTGATGCTGCCCCGTCCCTGGGTGCGGAAGCTGGTGATCCGGCTGCCCGATCGCCTCCAGCCGGCCCCGAAACGACATGGCTGCGTCGTCGTGATGACCGGCGACGGACAGGTGCTGAGGACCTTGCAGGATCCCTCGGGTCGGGTGGCGATCGTGACGACCGCTCGGCGCCACGAACAGCGGCTCTACCTGGGCAGTTTCCAGGAGCCGACCGTCGCGGTGGTGGAGATCAGCTGACCAGAAACTCCCGCGAAACTCCGATATTCGGGGATCCAACGAACGGCGCGGCGACGTATAGAGGGCAACGTGACAGTCCTCCACCCCGTTCTGAACCTTCCGCCGGACGACGATCTGCCGCACTGGCGAGAAGACGCCGCCTGTCGGGCGGCCGATGCCGCCGAGGCGTTCTTTCCCGGTGGCGATCGCGGCCAGACACTCACCATGACCAACGCCGCCAAGGCCGTCTGTGGCGGCTGTGCGGTGCGGATCGACTGCCTGCTCTATGCCATCGAGACGAAGCAGGAGTACGGCGTGTGGGGAGGCGCCACCGAGCCGGAGCGTCGCAAGCTGCGCCGCAAGATCAAATCGGCCAAGACCCCCGATGCCGTCTGGGACATCCTGACGAGCGTCTGACGAGACCGGAGTCCGGATCCCGCAGCCCGGGTCCCGGAGCCCGGATCAGTTCAGGTCGGCGCTTGCCAGGGCTTCTTCCAGCGTGGTCCAGGCGAGGTTGGCGCATTTGATCCGGACCGGGAACTTCCGCACGCCCTGCAATGCCTCGAGGTCGCCGAGCACCGAGCCGGGCCGATCCGGGTCGAGCTGCGGGTCGACGCCGGAGTCGATGTCCATCATCCCCTTGAACTGGGCGGTCAGCTGACGGACGTCGTCGAGGTGCTTGCCCTTGATCGCCTCGGTCATCATCGAGGCGCTCGACTGCGAGATCGAACATCCCTGGCCCACGGCTCCGACGTCGACCACGATGCCGTCGTCGATCTGGAGCTCCAGGTGGATCTCGTCGCCGCACAGCGGGTTGTTGCCGTCGGCCGAGGTCGTGGCCGCGTCGAGCTCACCCCGGTTCCGGGGGCTTCGGTAGTGGTCGAGGATCACTTCGCGGTAGAGCTCTTCGAGGGCCATGGAGTCGTCTCAACGATCGGGGATGGAGAGGTATTCCGGGAGCGCCATTGTGGCAGGCCTCAGATGCCGAACAGCTTGCGGGCCACCCCGAGCGCATCGACCAGCGCGTCGACGTCCTCTTCGACGTTGTACACGTAGAACGAGGCGCGGGCGGTCGCCGGGAGATCGAGGTGGCGCATCAGCGGCTTGGCGCAGTGGTGGCCGGCCCGCACCGCCACCCCCTCCTGGTCGAGGATGGTCGCCAGGTCGTGCGCGTGGATGTCGGCCAGGGCGAAGCTCACAGCCCCGCCCCGGTTGTGGGCGTCGGCCGGGCCTTGCACCGTGAGGTCGGGCACCTCGGCCAGCCGCTCGAGGGCGTAGGCGGTGAGCCGGCGGTCGTGCTCGTAGACGTTCTCCATGCCCAGTGCGCTCAAGTAGTCGACGGCGGCCCCCAACCCCACCGCCTCGACGAAGGGCGGCGTGCCGGCCTCGAACTTGTGGGGCACGGGCGCCCAGGTCGAGCCTTCGAGCCGGACGTCGGAGATCATCTCTCCTCCACCTTCCATCGGCTCCATCCGCTCGAGTAGCTCGCGACGTCCCCACATCGCCCCCACCCCGGTCGGTCCGAGCATCTTGTGGGCGGAGAAGGTCAGGAAGTCGGCCCCGAGCGTCTGCACGTCGACGGGGGAGTGCGGGACCAGTTGGGCGCCGTCGACCACCATGATCGCCCCGACCTCATGGGCCAGGTCGGCGATCTCCGACACGGGCGGCATCGTCCCCAGCACGTTCGACATGCCCGAGAGCGACACGATCTTGACCCGCTCGTCGAGGTGGGCGGCCACTTGATCGGCCTCGATCCGGTAGGCGTCGTCGATCTCCACGAACACCAGCTCGGCGCCGGTGTGCCGGGTGATCAGCTGCCAGGGGACGATGTTGGCGTGATGCTCCATCACGCTGGTCACGATTCGATCGCCCGGCCCGAGCTCGTTCAGCGCCCACCCGTAGGCCAGTGCGTTCATGGCGGCGGTGGCGCTACGTGTGAACACGATCTCGTCGGCCGTCTCGGCGTTGAGGAAGCGCCCGATCTTGCGGCGGGCCTCCTCGTAGGCGTCGGTCGCCTCCTGCGACAGGGTGTAGGCGCCCCGATGCACGTTGGCGTATGAGGTCGTGTAGAGGTGGTTCATCGCCTCGAGGACCTGCACCGGCTTCTGGGAGCTGGCGGCCGAGTCGAGGAAGACGAGTGGCTTGCCGTTGATCTCGCGTTCGAGGATCGGGAAGTCCTTGCGAACGTGCGAGAAGTCGGTCATCGGGCGGCTCCCGCTCGGAACGCCTCGTACCCCTCCGCTTCGAGCGTGGCGGCCAGTTCCGGACCTCCTGACTGCACGATGCGCCCGTCCACGAAGACGTGAACGACGTCGGGCGTGATGTAGTCGAGCAGGCGCTGGTAGTGGGTGATGATCAGGAACCCGCGCTCCGGCCCGGTGAGCCGGTTGACCCCGTCGGCCACGATCTTGAGGGCGTCGATGTCGAGGCCCGAGTCGGTCTCGTCCATGATCGCCAGCTGCGGCTCGAGCACCGCCATCTGAAGGACCTCGTTGCGCTTCCGCTCCCCGCCTGAGAACCCCTGGTTGAGGTAGCGGTCGGCGAACGACGAGTCCATGCCGAGCTCGGCCATGGCATCCATCACCTTGAGGCGCAGCTCGAGGACGGTGTAGTCCACACCGGTCTTGTTGCTCAGGGCGGTGCGGAGGAAGTTGACCACCGACACGCCCGGGATCTCCTCGGGGTACTGGAAGGCCAGGAACATCCCCATCGTCGCCCGCACGTTGGGGTCCGCCTCGGTCACGTCCTCGCCGAGGAAGTGGATCGAGCCCTCGGTGATCTCATAGGACGGATGGCCCATGAGCACGTTCGACAGGGTCGACTTGCCGGAACCGTTCGGTCCCATGAGGGCGTGGACCTCACCGCGGTTCACCGTGAGGTCGACGCCGGTGAGGATGGGCTGGTCATCGACCCCGGCATGGAGGTTCTCGATGACGAGCAGGGGGGCTTCGGATGCGGTCACGTCACGCTCGCCGGGCTCGGGGGTGTGTCGGGCTCATGGTAATTCCCCTATGGCGACAGTGGAAATGGGTTGGGGCGACTTCGCCGCCCCAACCCAGGTACTGGGTACTGAGTACTGAGTACCGCAACCGTGCGCACGTCGAGCGAGCCGACTGCGGAGTAGGCGCTACGCGGCAGTCGCCGCCCTGACGCGCAGGAGGTCGCCGTACCCAGTACCGAGTACTCAGTACCGCGTACCGCTTCGCGGTACGCTCCCGCTCCATGGCGTCTGCGACGGAACGGTTTCTGGCGGCGGCGGCGGAGCGGGGGCTGGCGCCGGAGCTGCATCGTTTCCCTGACGGGACCAAGACGTCGCAGGACGCCGCCGACGCAGTCGGCTGCGAGCTGTCGGCGATCGCCAAGTCGCTCGTCTTCATGGTCGACGACCGGCCCGTGGTGGCCATCCTGTCCGGTGACATGCGCCTCGATCCCCAGCGGCTGGCCGACACGGCGGGCGGGTCGACGGCCCGGCGAGCCACCCTGGAGGAGGCCCGGGCGGCCACCGGGTTCGCGGCGGGCGGGACGCCGGCGTTCGGGTATCGAGAGGAGCTACCGGTGTTCATCGACGAGGGGCTGCGCCGCCACACCGACGTCTGGTCGGCGGCCGGCAGCCCGGACACGGTCTATCCGATCCCGCTGGCGCGGCTGGTCGAGGTGTCGGGTGCCCGCTGGGCACGAGTGGCCGCCGACGCCTGACCTGCTCAGGCTCCCATCGCTCCGAGCGTCTCGTCGAGGCCGTCCAGGTCCGGCAGGTCGATGTGCTGGACGTACATCAGATCGACGCCGACCGCTTCGAGGTCTGCGATGGTCGAGCGGATGCGGTCCGGCCCTCCCAGCGGGAATCCTTGGCCGGCCCACCGCGCTTCCAGTTCGCTCGGCTCGAGGTCTCGCTGGGCGGCGGCCGCCGCCAGTCGGTCTCGGTAGGACGCCTCGTCGCTGCCCGCCAGGGCCGGGCCCATGACCGAGACGGTGATGGCATCGGGATCTCGTCCTGCGGCTTCGGCGGACGACCGCATCACCTCGATCTTGGGAGCGAGCGTCTCGGCCGAGGTCGTGAAGTGGTTGTACTCGTCGGCGTGACGGCCGGCCAGGGTGGGCGTCTTCACCGGACCTGACCCGCCGATGATCGTGCGCAGGCCGGTCGGCACCGGTCGGCTGTCGGCGTCGATCGCATAGTGGTCTCCCTTGAAGGACGCGTGCTCGTCGGAGAAGGCGGCCTCCAGATACTCGAGAGCTTCCTCGAAGCGGGCGAACCGCTCCTTCCACGGAGGGAAGGGCAGCCCGAACGCCTCATGCTCCAGCTCCATCCAGCCCGTCCCGACACCGAGGTCGAAGCGACCGCCCGACATCTGGTCGATCGTGGCCGCGTTCTTGGCGATGACGGCGGGATGCCGGAACGTGATCGGTGAGACGAGCACCGCCAGGCGGATCGAGGTCGTGTCACGCGCCAGCCCGGCCAATGTGGCGAAGGCGTCGGTGGCGTCCGGTCGTGGCTCGCGGCTCGAGTAGAAGTGGTCCGAGCGGGCGAAACTCACCAGGCCCCGGTCCTCGGCCCATCGGGCCACCGCCAGCAGCTCGTCGTAGGTACCGCCGATCTGAGGTTCGGTCATGACCGCGAAATCCACACGTCCTCCGTCGTTTGGGGCAACATGAATCTACCCACGGGCCGACCGGGCACCGTCCCACCGCCATCGGAGGCCGCATGGCCGGGCGCCATCGCGACAACCCATCGGACAGCACCCGCAGGCGGTTCCTCGCCGGGCTCGGTGCCGTCGCCGGGCTCGCCGCGCTCGGCTCGTGGCTTCGCAGCATCTTCGGACCTGCGGAGAGCACGACCACCACTTCGATCGCCGGCACCGAGGGCTCCACCGCGGCTCCGTCGACGGCCACCACGACCACCACACAACTGAGCACGACCACCACGGAAGCCGAGCCCACGACCACCACACAGGTGAGCACGACCACCACCGAAGCCGAGTCGACCACCAGCACGGCGGCCGAGACCACGAGCACCACCGAGGCCAGCACGACGACCAGCCAACCTGCCACGACCGTCACCAGCCAGCCGGAGGCGGGAGCCGGCCTGGTGCTGTTGGAGAAAGCCGCCTGGGGTGCCGACCCGGAAGGCGACGGCTTCGAGGCCCACACCGTCGCCCGCATCACGGTCCATCACACGGCGCTGGTGCTCGGGTCGAACGCCAAGGCCCCCGCGCACATTCGCCAGCACCAGCGATACCACCAGAGCCTCGGCTGGCCAGACCTCGCCTACCACGTGGTCATCGATCGCAACGGCAACCTCTACGAGGGCCGGCCCATGGAGTACCGAGGCGACACCGCCACGAGTTACGACCCGTCCGGGCACTTCCTTCCCTGCCTCGAAGGCGAGTACGGGTCCGAGTCACCGAGCGCCGCTCAGATGGAGGCGCTGGCCCAGCTGTGTGCGTGGGCCGTGGACCGCTGGGGCCTGTCCTCCTCCACGATCGGCGGGCACCGGGATCACGCCTCGACCTCCTGTCCGGGCGCCAACGTGTACGACGACATCTCGAGCGGCACGCTGGCCGGGCGGGTCGACGAGATCCTCGCCTCGGGCGTCCCGACGCTCAGCTATCTGAGGGGTGCCGACGCCGCCGCAGTGGTGGCCGCCATCGAGGCCGGAGGCTGAAGCGCCGGCGGCGGGGAACCGATGGAGTGATGTCGGACGTCCCAGCACCGACATCGCGCAGGGAGAGACATCGATGCTGAACACTCGGCCTTCACCGGGGCGTGCCGTCGCCCGTCTGGGGCACACGCTGGCGCTCGTGCTCGCACTGGCACTCGTGGCGACCGCCTGCACTTCGGGTGACACGACCACGACCTCGGTCACCTTCGGTTCGATCGGTGGCACCAACCGCACCGATGGCGGCACCGGAGGGGGAGTGGTGCCGGGTCTCTTCGCAGCGGCGCTCCAGGAATTCGACTCCTGCGACGCCTTCCTCTCCCACATCAAGGCCGAGGCGCTCGAGCGCGTCGGTCCCTACGGCTTGCCGGGGCAGGGGTATTGGGGCGGCCCGATCCTCTTCGGAGTCGAGGAGGATGCCGTGGCGGCCACGACGGCGGCGGGCGACGCAGGCTTCGCTCGATCGGCGCAGGTTCCGCAGGCAGGCGTCGACTACTCCACGACCAACGTCCAGGAAGCAGGGGTCGACGAGCCCGACATCGTCAAGACGGACGGCAATCGCATCCTCGCCATCGCCCAGGGTCGACTTCACTACATCGACCTCTCGTCGGGTGCTCCGGTCCTGACCTCGTCGGTCGACCTCCCGTGGGGCTGGAACCAAGAGCTGCTCATGGTCGGGGACACGGCGATCGTCATGGCCACCGCCAGCCGGTACGACTTGCAGCCCCGCCTGGCGACCGGCATGTTCGCTCCCGACATCGCCGCCTACTCGGACATCTCGGTCTTCGTTCAGCTGGACATCTCGGATGCCAACGACATCTCGGTGATCGACTCGCTGTACGTCGACGGCCGGTACCTCTCGGCCCGGATGATCGGTGACACGGCCCGCATCGCCTTCTCGAGCGCACCTGTGGGTCTCGACTTCGTGCAGCCCGCCGGCGGCGGCCTGCGCGGCGAGCAGCGGGCCATCGAGGTCAACAAGGACGTCATCCGCGAGTCGACGCTCGAGAACTGGATGCCGTACTACATCCTCGAGGGCCCGGACGGCGCCGTGCTCGACGAGGGAACCCTCCTCGACTGCGAGTCGGCCTTCGCCCCCAAGGTGTTCTCAGGCTTCAGCATGCTGTCGGTGCTGACGGTGGATCTCTCCGAAGGCATCGACCCCGGCGCCGTCACCGGTGTGATGTCCGGCGGCGACACGGTCTACGCCTCGCAAGACCATCTCTACGTCGCCACCCAGCAGTGGCTCGACTGGCAGACCTTCGACGAGCGCGACGCCGTGCGAGAAGCCGAGGCGATGAAGACCTACATCCACAAGTTCGACATCACCGATCCCACCCGGACCAGCTATCTGGCGAGCGGCGAGGTGGACGGTTTCCTGTTGAACCAGTTCGCCATGTCCGAGCACGAGGGCAACCTGCGGGTCGCCTCGACCAACGTCCCGACCTGGTGGTGGTGGGGCGATACACGGGACTCGGAGAGTCGGGTGGACGTGCTGGCGCAGAACGGGAACGAGCTGGAGCTGATCGGCACCGTCGGCGGGCTCGGCGAAGGTGAGCAGATCTTCGCAGTCCGCTTCCAGGGCGACACGGCCTACGTCGTGACGTTCCGCCAGACCGATCCGCTCTACACCGTCGACCTGACGGACCCGACCAACCCGCAGGTGCTCGGCGAGCTGAAGATCCTCGGCTACTCGTCCTACCTGCACCCACTGGGTGACGGGCTCGTGATGGGCGTCGGCCAGGATGCCGATGAGAACGGACGGGTGACCGGCTCTCAGGTCTCGATCTTCGATGTGTCCGATCTCGCCAATCCACAGCGGCTGCAGCAGTTCACGTTCGCCAGCGGTTACTCGGAGGCCGAGTACGACCACCGGGCGTTCCTCCACTGGGCGCCCTCCGGCCTGACCGTGCTGCCTGTCCAGTGGTGGGAGTACGACGACGACTACGAGCTCGAGAGCGCCTTCGTCGGTGCGGTGGCGCTCGACGCCTCTGCCGAGGCGATCGTCGAGGTGGGCACCGTGCAGCACCTCGACGACGACCTGAAGGGCGACGAGTTCTACGAGTGGAGCTGGGCCGCCCAGATCCGCCGCTCGCTGGTGGTGGGCGACACGCTCTTCACGCTCTCCGAGCGAGGCCTGATGGGCAGCGCGCTGGACACGCTCGAGCAGCAGGTGTTCATCGAGTTCGGTG
>JBPEXB010000022.1:0-1531 GCA_052032125.1 Acidimicrobiia bacterium | reverse complement strand
CCGGATCTCCTACTTTGCATACGGCGTCGGCCAGGCGACACTGAACAGCGCCCGGTCGAGACGCGCAGGGAGGTGTTCGATGTCGGACTGGCCGCAGCCCGCCAGCTTCACCGACCCTGATTCCGGCGCCCGGGAATCCCTCGGCTACTTCGACGGCCCCGGCGGCCCCCTCTACGGCGTCGTGCACCGGCCTTCCGATCCGACCGGCCTCGCCGTCCTCGTCGTCTCGCCGTTCATGGTCGAGTTCCAGCGCAACTACCGGCGCGAGGTCCTGCTGGCCCGGTCGCTGGCGTCACGCGGTGTCACGACGCTCCGCTTCTCGTTCCGCGGCCAAGGACACAGCGGCGGTGACCCCGGCTCGCTCGGATTCGACGCTGCCGTCGAGGACACCGTCCGGGCCGCCGAGCACCTCCGGGGCGAACTCGACGTGTCCGAGCTGGTCTTGGCCTGCACCCGCACCGGCGGCCTGATCGGTGCGTCTGCCGCCAAGGACGCGGGCGCCAACCGGATGACGGTGGGCGATCCGCTCCTCACCGGCGCCGCCTGGATTCGCGAGCTCGGAAGGGCCGCCAAGGTCCAGGCGATGCGCGACCCCGGCAGCGATCAGGCGCCGCTCGGTGACCGATTCGAGTCGGCGGACGTGACCGACGTCTTCGGGTCCGCACTGCACGAGCGGCTCTACCGCGAGTTCGCCGAGGGTTCCCTGCTCGAGGCGATGCCGGACACGATCGAGCGGGTCCTGTTCGTGAAGTACGGCGGCAAGATCCCGGGCAACCTGCAGCGGGCTGCCGACGAGCTGGGTGAGCGCGGCATCGCCACCGACCTCGAAGTCGTCAGCGAGGAGGAGGGCTGGTGGGCGAGCCGGCGTGCGGACTACTTCGTGTCCGAGAGCGCCCGTCCGCTCACCCGCGAGCTGATCCCGCTGCTCACGGAGTGGATCGCCCGATGACCACGCCCGTCCTTCCCCGCCACGAGCCGATCGCTCTGAGCACGCCGGTCGGCCCCATCGCCGCCATGCTCACCGCACCGGAGGGTGAGCCGCGGGGGATCGGGGTCGTCTTCTTCCCACCCGGCGGCTACACGATCTCCGCCCAACGCAACGCCTGGGCGGCGACGATGGCCGAGCGCCTGGCGGGACTCGGGCTGCACGTCATCCGTTTCGACTACCGGGGCATCGGCGACTCCGCCGGCGATCTCGAACTGTTCGATCACGCTGATCCGCTGGTGGACGAGGGACGGGCGGCTATCGCCGAGCTCCGGCGGCGCGGCATCGAGCGATTCGTGCTGGTCGGCCAGTGCTTCGGAGCTCGGACCGCGCTGGCGCTGGCCGCCGAGATCGAGCAGCTCGAAGGCGTCTACGGCATCTCGCCTCCGGTGCGAGACGTCGAGCGAGGGGAGGGCAACGCCAGCCGGATGGCTCACGAGGCCGGCCTCGGTGCCTCCCTCAAGAAGGCGGCGTCGGTCTTCGACGTCTCGCAGCTGCGCGACCCCGCCGCCCGGCGTCGCTACCGACGGATCGCCGGAATGTTCC
>JBPEXB010000219.1:0-8302 GCA_052032125.1 Acidimicrobiia bacterium | reverse complement strand
ACACCCTCGTCTACGCCAAGGGCCACGGCATCGTCATGAACGAGCCGACCGTGATCGCGCTCAACAAGCGCAACGGCGACGTGCTCGCGATGGGCGCCGAGGCGTGGCAGATGATCGGCCGCACGCCGAGCTACATCGTCGCCGTGCGCCCGCTGCGCCAGGGAGCGATCACCGACTTCGACATCACGCAGCGGATGATCCGCCTGATCCTGCAGCGAGCGGGCGTCAACCGGTTCAACCGTCCGCGTGTCGTGATCTGCGTCCCGTCGGCCATCACCGAGGTCGAGCGCCGTGCCGTCACCGAGGCGGCGCGTCGTGCGGGTGCGGCCGACGCCCAGTTGCTCGAGCAGCCCATGGCGGCGGCCATCGGTGCCGAGCTCCCCATCCACGAGCCGGTGGCCAACATGGTCATCGACGTCGGTGGTGGCACCAGCGAGACGGCGCTGATCAGTCTCGGCGGCATCGTCGCGTTGCAGGCGGTCCGCGTCGGCAGCTTCGACATCGACGCCGCCATCCAGCACTACATCCGCCGCGAGTACGGCATCGCCATCGGCGAGCGCACGGCGGAGGAGATCAAGATCGCCATCGGCTCGGCCTGGCCCGTCGACGACGACGTGCGGGCCGAGGTCCGCGGGCGCGACCTGATGAGCGGCCTCCCCAAGACGGTCATCCTCACGACCCCCGAGGTGCGCGAGGCGATCGCCGAACCGGTCACGGCCATCATCGAGTCGGTCATCTCGTGCCTCGGCAACGCCCCGCCCGAGCTCGCCCACGACCTGATCGGCCAGGGCATGTACCTCGTCGGCGGCGGCGGGATGCTCAAGGGCCTCGACGTGCGGATCTCGGTCGAGACCGACATCCCGGTCACCTTGGTCGAACAGCCCCTCGAGGCCGTGGTGTTCGGTGCGGGCCGCTGCATCGAGCGCTACGACGACCTCAAGGTCATGTTCATGGGTGGTCGTCTGTAGGCGAAAACCGCGGCATATCCGGGTCTTCTACACAGATCGACCGAGAGGTGTGACGCGCGTCGCATCGAGCGGGCTACTGTCCCCGGCGTCTTGACGCTTCGTCAGTAGTCGACGATGTCATCGTGCCGTCCGTCTTCCGCCGATGCGGACGGTGATGCCAAGGGGGAACGCCATCGCCACCATCGCAGCCGACGTGAGCGCGCCGCCCGTGCTCTCGGTCAGCAATCTCGAGGTCTTCTACAACGACGTCATCCTCGGTCTCCGGGGCCTGTCGCTCGACGTGCCCGAGGGCCAGATCGTGGCGTTGCTCGGGAGCAACGGTGCCGGGAAGACGACTCTCCTGCGGGCGGTCACCGGCCTCCTCGAGCACCACGAGGCCGAGATCACGAAGGGCCGCATCAGCTTTCGCGGCACTGACATCACCGACGCCGGTGCGTCGAGCATCGTGCGGTCCGGGGTCGCGCAGGTCATGGAGGGGCGACGAATCTTCGCGACCCTCACCATCGACGAGAACCTCCGGGCCGGCGCGTTCACCGTGCGCGACCGGGGTGCCATCGCTGCCAACCACCAACGCGTGATGGACCTGTTCCCGGTCCTCGCCGAGCGCCGCAAGTCGATCGCCGGCTACCTCTCGGGCGGCGAGCAGCAGATGTTGGCGATCGGTCGAGCGCTCATGTCGTCGCCCGAGCTCCTGCTGCTCGACGAACCGTCGCTCGGGCTGGCGCCGCTCATCGTCGAGCAGATCAAGGACATCATCGTCTCGCTCAACGAGCAGGGCACCAGCGTGTTGCTGGTCGAGCAGAACGCGGTGATGGCGCTGTCGATCGCCGACCACGGCTACGTGATCGAGACCGGCAAGGTGGTGCGCGACGGTCCGGGTCGGGAGCTGCTGGCCGATCCCGAGGTCCAGGAGGCCTATCTCGGCACCGGCGAGAGCCGGGTGTCATTTCGTGACGTGAAGACCTACCGACGGAAGCGGAGGTGGTCCTGATGGCCACGGAGCCCCAGCCGCTCTTGCAGGTCACCGGCGTCGTGCTCCGTTTCGGCGGTGTCACGGCGCTCGACGACGTGAGCTTCGACGTCCACGCCGGTGAGTTGTTCGCCATCATCGGCCCGAACGGTGCCGGAAAGACGTCGATGTTCAACTGTCTCAACGCGGTCTACGTTCCCCAACAGGGGCGGATCGTGCTCGACGGCGAGGACGTGACCGAGAAGCGGCCGGCCGAGACCGCCCGCATGGGCATCGCCCGCACGTTCCAGAACCTCGGGCTCTTCACGAACCTGAACGTGATCGACAACCTCATGCTCGGTCGCCACAACCTCATGTCCACCGGCTTCGCGGCGGGCGCGCTCTGGTTGGGCAAGGCCCGACGCGAAGAGATCGAGAACCGCCGACGGGTCGAGGAGATCATCGAGCTGCTCGAGCTCGAGTCGGTGCGCAAGATGCCGGTGGGGCTGCTTCCCTACGGCGTGCAGAAGCGCATCGAGCTCGGTCGGGCGCTCGCCATGGACCCACGGCTGCTACTGCTCGACGAACCCGTCGCCGGCATGAACCTGGAGGAGACCCAGGACATGGCGCGCTACATCGTCGAGATCCAGCGCGAGCTCGGGATGACGATGATCCTCGTCGAACACGACATGCCACTGGTGATGGACCTCGCCGACCGGGTCATGGCGCTCGACTTCGGCGTACCGATCGCGACCGGGACTCCCGCTGAGGTCCAGGACGATCCGAAGGTGATCGAGGCCTATCTCGGACAGCCGACCGATCCCACGGCGAAGGCGGCGTTCGAACACGTCGTCGAGACCCGCCATCGCAAGGACGAAGCGGAGGAATCGGCATGACCGCAGTGGCCGAGCGACTCGATCCGGCGACGGGCGATCCCGAGTCGGCGCGCAGCCTCCCGAGCATCCTCGTGGCTCGTGCCGCGCAGACACCCGATCGGGTCGCCGTGCGCTCCAAGGAGCTGGGCCGGTGGCGAGAGATCGGCTACGCCGCTCTCGAAGAGCGCGCCGGAGCGGTCGGCATGGGTCTGGCGGCGCTCGGGGTCACCGCCGGTGACTCGGTGGCCATCCACTCCGAGAACCGGCCCGAATGGCTCGAGGCTGATCTCGGTATCCAGGGGATCGGCGCGGTCGCCGTCGGCGTCTACCCGACCAGCCCAGCGGCGGAGTGCGAGTACCTCCTCGGCCACTGCGAAGCCGTGGTGTTGTTCGCTGAGGATGAGGAGCAGCTCGACAAGGCGCTCGAGGTGCGAAGTGAGCTGCCACGCCTGCAACACATCGTGGTGTTCGACACCCGAGGCGTACGGACCATGGACGACCCGATGCTGATGACGATGGACGAGCTCATCGAGCTCGGCCACCAGCACGGCGGCGTCGAGGCGTGGCGTTCGGCCGTCGCCGGCGTCGGGCCCGACACCGTCTCCATCATCGTCTACACCTCGGGGACGACCGGCCCGCCGAAGGGTGCGCAGCTCTGCCAGCGCAACCTGCTCTCGGCCATCTCGGTGTACCGCCAGCTCTACGAAGTCACCCGCCACGACGAGGTGCTCTCGTACCTGCCGCTGTGCCACATCGCCGAACGGCTCGTGTCGGTCATCAATGCGCTCGGCGCGGGCTACGTCGTGAACTTCGGCGAGGGAGGCGAGTCGTTCAACACCGACCTCCGCGAGGTTCAGCCGACGTTCCTTCTCGGTGTGCCGCGCGTGTGGGAGAAGATGCTCGCCGGCGTGACGCTTCGGATCGAAGACGCGTCACGGCTCAAGCGTGCCGTCTACCGCTTCTGGCTCAGTCAGGGACGCGCCGTGGCCCAGAACCGTTGGAACGGCCGCTTCGGTCTGGTCGACCGGATCCGCTACGGGCTGGGATACCTGTTCCTCTATCGGTCGCTGCGCCTCAAGCTCGGACTCGGAAGGATCCGCGTCGCCCTCTCCGGCGCCGCGCCGATCGCGCCACAGGTCCTCGAGTACTTCTGGTCGATCGGCGTGCCGGTCCGCGAGGGCTATGGGCAGACGGAGAACACGGCGCAGGCCACCGGCATGCCCGAGGACGACATCCGTCTGGGCACCGTGGGCACCGCGATCCCCGGCGTCGAGATTCGCATCGCTGCCGACGGCGAGATCCTCACCCGCAGCGACGGTGTGTTCGTCGGCTACCTGAAGAACCCAGAGGCGACGGCAGAGACGATCGACCCCGACGGGTGGCTGCACACCGGCGACATCGGCGAGCTCGACGACGACGGCTTCCTCACGATCACGGACCGCAAGAAGGACATCATCATCACGGCGGGGGGCAAGAACATCAGCCCCTCCGAGATCGAGAACCGGCTGAAGGTGTCGCCGTTCGTGCAGGAGGCGATCGTGATCGGCGACCGGAGGAAGTACCTGACGGCCCTCGTCGCGATCGACCCCGAGATGGTCGGCAATTGGTGCACGCGCGAGGGACTGTCCTTCACGACCTTCGAGGACCTGACACGCCGGCCCGAGGTGATCGACCTGATCCAGCGCGTCGTCGACGAGGCCAACGCCGAGCTCGCCCAGGTCGAGACCATCAAGAAGTTCACGCTCCTGCGGAAGGAGCTCGACCACGAGGACGGTGAGGTGACGGCGACGCAGAAGGTGAAGCGGGCGGCGATCGCACGCGACTACGCCGACGTGATCGACGCCATGTACGGGAAGGCGGGGAGCTGATGGGGAAGTTCGTCGATCTCATCGCAAACGGTGTCGCCACAGGGATGATCTACGCGCTCATCGCGCTCGGATTCGTCATCATCTACAAGGCCACGCACGTCCTGAACTTCGCACAGGGCGGGTTCGTCGCCCTCGGCGCCTACTTCACCTACAACGCGTCGGTGACCTGGGGGATGCCGTTCGTGTTGGCGTGCATCGTCGCGGTGCTCATGACCGCGACGCTCGGCGTCGTGGTCGAACGGCTCGTGCTGCGACGCATGGTCGGCCAGCCGGTGTTCGCGGTCATCATGGTGACGATCGGTCTGCTGTTCATGATGAATGCGTTCATCGAGGCCGTTTGGGGTGCCGAGCGGCTCAACCAGAATGACCCCTGGGGTCTCCAGACCGTCCGCATCGGCGACGTCGCCCTCGAGCACCGAGAGCTCTGGGCCATGGGAACCGCCCTCGTGGTGCTGGCAGCCTTCTTCGCCTTCTTCCGCTACAGCCCGTTGGGTGTCGCGATGCGGGCGACGGCGGCCGACCAGGAGGCGGCGACGGCGCAAGGCATCAGCCCGCGGATGATCTTCGCCCTCTCGTGGGGCATCGCGGGCGGGGTCGGCGCCATCGCCGGCATCTACCTGAGCACTGGGAGCCGGGCCGCCGAACCGGCGATCGGGCTCATCGCCTTGGTCGCGTTCCCGGCGATCATCCTTGGTGGGCTCGATTCGCCGCTCGGCGCCGTGATCGGCGGCATCGTCATCGGCATCACGCAGAACCTCACCGGCGGCTACATCAACACCAACTTCGAGGACGTCGTCGGCACGACCTTCGACCGGGTCATGCCCTACGTGGTGATGATCGTGATCCTCCTCGTGCGGCCCTATGGCCTGTTCGGCACGAAGGAGGTGCACCGGATATGAGCGTCGACGCTCCTCGTTCGACCGAGGTCGGGAACGCCCCCGACTCACCCTCCCGATCGATGCGGTCGCGGTTCCGGTTGCGCAACATGGGCATGCCGATCAGCTATGCGGACGACCTGCGCCTCCTGCCGTCGCGTTGGTTGCGCATGGGTGTTGTCGCCGGGATCCTCTTCCTGCTCTCGCTCCCGTTCTGGACGCCGGAGTTCTTCGTGAACGAGAGCGTGTGGAACCGGCTCTGGGTCACCGTCGGTATCTTCACCATCGGGGCGCTCGGACTCAACCTGCTCACCGGCTTCACCGGTCAGGTGTCGCTCGGTCATGCATTCTTCATCGGTGCGGGTTCCTACACCGCGTCGCAGTTCGGGGCCCAGTGGGAGATCCCCCTGGTGGGCTGGTTGCTGATCTGCGCTGCGGTCGGAGCGGTCGTGGGCACGATCATCGGACCGTTCGCGCTCCGTCTCCGCGGCGACTACCTGGTGATCATCACGTTCGGGCTCGTCATCCTCGGCCAGCACCTGTTCTCCAACTGGGACTCGGTCACCGGCGGAGGCAGCGGCGTGAACTTCCAGGCGCCGACCGAACTCGTGCCCGGGTTCGACTTCGCCGAGCTCACGATCCTCGGACACGAGTTCACCCGGGACGAGGGGTTCATCTACCTCGTCTGGTCGGTCGCGCTTCTCTCGATCGTTCTCGTCAAGAACCTCGTCCGCACCCGCCCCGGGCGCGCGCTCCAGGCCGTGCGTGACCGCGACCTCGCCGCCGAGGTGATCGGGGTGTCGCTCGCCCGGTACAAGGTCGGTGCGTTCGCGATCTCCTCCGCTCTGGCTGCCGTCGCCGGTGGGCTCTTCGGAGCGCACGCACAGTTCGTCGAGCCGACGCAGTTCAGCATCTTCCTGTCGATCGAGTACGTCGCCATCATCATCATCGGCGGCCTCGGCACCGTGTACGGCACGGTCCTCGGTGCGGTGTTCTTCGAGTTCTTGCCCGAGGTCGTCGACAAGGGCCTCGAGTTCTACCTCCCGCCGTTCGTCAAGGATCCCAACGACCCGCTCGCCACCGCCGGGGTCATCACCGTCGATGCCCTCGAGCAGATGTTGCGAGGACTGGTCATCGTGCTGTTCCTGATGTTCGAGCCCCGCGGACTCGCCGCCATCTGGCGCCGCATCAAGACGTACTTCCTCACTTGGCCGTTCAACTACTGACCATCCCCTGAATCCCTGAAACACCGAGACAGAGAGAGAGCCCAATGAAACCTTCGAGCAGAGTGCTTCGTCTCCTCGCAGCGATGTTGGCCCTGGCCCTCGTCGCCGCCGGGTGCGGCGACGACGACGACAACGCCGGTGACGACGACGGCGGCGGCGACACCGATCAGCCGACTGGCGGCGGTGAAGAGATCGGCGTCGACCGCGACGCAGGGACCATCAGTCTCGGCGTGATCACCCCCCTCACGGGTCCGGTCTCGATCATCGGGCTCCCGCTCTCCAAGGGCGCCCAGGTCTACTGGGACAAGGTCAACGAGGAGGGTGGCATCGGCGGTGAGCTCCAGGTCGAGCTCGTCACCGAGGACAACGAGTACAACCCGCAGACCACGGTCGACGTCTACAACCGAATCAAGGGTGACGTCGCCATGTTCGGACAGATCCTCGGCACGCCGCCCACCCAGGCCGTACTGCCCCAGCTGAGCGCCGACAACATCCTCGCTGCGCCGGCGTCCCTCGACGCCGAGTGGGTGGCCGAGGAGTACCTACTGCCGGTGGGTGCGCCGTACCAGATCCAGTCGGCCAACGGCCTGACGTGGTGGCACGAGACCCAGGCCGAGGGCGACGAGACGTACTGCGCCATCGTCCAGGACGACCCGTACGGCGAAGCGGGTCTCGCCGGCTGGGAGGCTGCCGCCGACGAGCTCGGCGTCGAGATCGCCGAGGTCGCCCGGTACGCCGGTGGTGCCGAGGACGTGACGGCACAGGTCGGTCAGCTCAGCGGTGCCGGTTGCACGGTGAACCTGATCGTGTCGACGCCGTCGGACACCGGCACGGTCTTCGGTGCCGCAGCGGGTGCGGAGTACAACCCGACGTGGCTCGGCCAGTCGCCCAGCTACATCGGTGCGCTCGCCGGCAGCCCGCTCGCCCCGTACCTCGAGGCGACGTTCTATCTCCTCGCCGAGGGCACGGAGTGGGGTGACGAGGAGACTCCCGGCATGGTCGAGATGATCGCCGACCAGGAGAAGTTCGCACCTGACCAGGAGCCCGACACGTTCTTCATCTTCGGCTATGCGCAGGCCAAGGCCGTGCACGCCGTCCTCGAGAAGGCGTACGCCGACGGCGACATGAGCCGCGACGGGCTGAAGGCGGCACTCGAGGGTGTCGGCGACGTGTCGTTCGACGGACTCTTCGGTGACTACACGTACGGCGCACCCGCCGACCGTGTGGCGCCGAAGGAGACGACGATCTTCAAGTTCAACCCCGACGGACCTGCCGGGCTCGAGAAGCTCGAGACGGTCTCGTCGCCCGCAGCCGAAGGGTTCGACTTCGGTTCGTGACCGGTAGCGCGCACTGAACTGCGAGGCCCCGCCGGCGACGGCGGGGCCTCGTCGCGTTCACGCGAGGAGGTCCTCGGCGGTCTGTCGGACCTGGCGGTCGCGGTCGTCCAGTGCACGCCGGAGCGCAGCGTCGACCTCCGGACCCTCGAACGCGGCGAGCGCGACGACGGCCCGTCGTCGCAGCGTCGCCCGCTCGTCGAGCGC
>JBPEXB010000218.1:0-5298 GCA_052032125.1 Acidimicrobiia bacterium | reverse complement strand
GAGACTCGCGAGGTCGTCGAGCGGCTCTACGAGGCGTATCTCGGCGGCGACCTGGAGGGCATCCTCGCCACCTTCGACGACGGGATCGCCTTTCGGTTCCTCGGCCAGGTCGAAGCCGTCGGCATCGACGCTGCCCGGCGATTCTTCGCCCACTCGGCGGGGCTGCTCTCGGACCTCGACTTCCGGATCCGGCGCACGATCGTCGATGGGGACCACGCCGCCGTCCTGTGGGACGAGTCGGCGGTCACGGCCGGCGGCGCGCCGTGGGAGAACCACGGAGTGGACGTCTTCGAGGTGCAGAACGGCCGCGTCGTCAGCCTCCACGAGAACAACGACGTGCGGCTCGTCCACGAGCACTTCGCGCCATACGACGCGGGCTGAGCTAGCTCGCCGGGCGGTAGTCCAGGTCGAGCCCGAACGCCCGCGGCCCCACCACCTCCAGCGCCCGCTCGGTCCGCAGGAGGTCTGGGCAGGGCAGCACCAGGACGTCGGCCCGGAACCCGTAGCGGATCAGCTCGGTGGTGATCGGTTCTCCGTCGTCGGTGGCCACCAGCGTGATCAGATCCGGGACCGTCACCACGGCCTCGCCGTTCTCCCAGATCACCAGGTTCTCGTTCTGGAACTCGATGCGAGCGGAGCGGCCGGCGTCGGGTCCGATGCCCTCGACCGTCATGTGGCCACGGGCGAAGCCCTTCGTCGTCCGCCGGTGGACGTCCGTCACCTTCCCCCGCAGGTAGCGCCTGCCTCCTGCCACCTCCACCACCGCTGCGCTCGGCTCCTCCTTCGTGCGCCGCGCCTCGAGGACGGCGGATCCGATGTCCTTGGCCAGCGTCAGCGTTCGGGGGATGACCGTCTTGCGACAGAAGGCCCCGTCCATCACCGCGGTGGCGATGCCGGCGTGGCCTCCCATCTCGATCGTGGCCACCCGCGCCAATCGCTCCAGCCACACGGCGTCGACGACCTCGGAGAGCACCACCCGGTTCCCTCGCTCGTCGGCCAGCGCCGAGGGCTCGGGGCTCCCCCCGTAGATGAGGTAGGTGATCATCTGCAGCTCGGGAAACGCCCGGCCCATCCCATCCCCGTCCACCAGCGGGATGCCCATCCGGGCCGCCACCACCATCGGCACCATCGAGTTCCCTCCGCCCATCTCGAACGGGGCGATGGCGTCGAACCTGCGGCCGAGGTGAGCTTCCAAGGCTCGGGCGGCCGAGGTCTCCTCGTCTCCCTGAGCCACCTTCTCGTAGCTGACGACCGGCGATCCCATCCCGCCGACGACCACGAAGAGCTGCTCGTCGGCGATCTCGTCGGGATCCATGACATCGACCGTCCCGCCCGAACGCAGCTCCTCACGCACCCGCAATCGCCCGAGGTAGGGATTCCCCCCACCGCCGGTTCCGAGGATGCCGGCGCCGATCGAGATGGGGAGGAGATCGGGCTCGGTGACCTGCCACACCGTCCTGCACCCTCCTCACATCGGCCAGCGGTCCGGCCGGATATTATATGATCCGGGGCCGACCCTCTCAGGCGCTCATCGGTAGAAAGGCACCGTGCACATGGAGTTTCATCGGGTCGGCGGTCTGGAAGAGACGCTCGACCTGTTGTCAGAACTGGGGCCTGACGCAGCCCTGCTGGCCGGCGGGACCGATCTGATGGTGCAATACCTACGAGGCGAGACCCAGCCCGGGGCGTTGATCCACATCGAGCCGCTGGCGGAGCTCCGCGCCACCTCCGTCAACGGTCGCACCACCCTGGGCTGCCTCGTCACCCATCGGGCACTCGGAGACGACGAGGTCATCACCGAGCGACACCCCGCCCTGGCAGAGGCGGCCAGGACGGTCGGGGGATGGCAGACCCAGGCGGTCGGCACCATCGGCGGCAACATCTGCAACGCCTCCCCTGCCGCCGACACCGCTCCCCCGCTGCTGGTCGCCGACGCCCACGTGACCCTCCGATCCGCCTCCGGTGAACGGCGCCTGTCGCTCGCCGAGTTCTGGCTCGGCCGCCGCTCCACCGCCCGCCGGCCCGACGAAGTGCTCGCCTCGATCGACCTGGAGCCGCTCGGGCCGGGAGAAGGTGAGACGTACGTGAAGCTGGGGCGACGGGGGGCGATGGAGGTCGCCATCGTCGGCATGGCGATGCGCCTCGGGCTCGAAGGCGATCGGGTGCGCTCGGCTCGCATCGGTCTCTGCTCGGTGGCGCCCACGCCCCGGCGAGTCGAGGCCGCCGAAGAGGCATTGATCGGCAGCGACCTCGGCGCCGGCGCCCTCGACGCGGCGACCGAGGCGATCCGAGCCGCCATCGACCCCATCGACGATGCCAGAGCCTCGGCTGCCTACCGATCCAAGGTCGTGGCGGGGCTGCTGCGGCGAGCCGTCGATCGCTGCCGGGAACGAGCCATCTGATGGCCGTCGACCTCGACGTGGTCGTGAACGGAGTCCAGCGCCGGCTCTCGGTCGACGCAGGTGAGCCGCTGCTGGCCACCTTGCGCGATCGACTCGGACTGATCGGAACCAAGGAAGGCTGCAACGAAGGCGAGTGCGGCGCCTGCACGGTCCTGGTCGACGGCCAACCCGTGGACAGCTGCCTCTTCGCTGCCGCGGCGGCGCATGGGCGGGAGGTGAGGACGGTCGAGAGCCTCGGCGGCCCCGGCGAGCTGGCGCCCCTCCAACGAGCCTTCGTCGACCACCACGCCGTCCAGTGCGGGTTCTGCACGCCCGGGTTCCTCATGACCCTGACCGCCTTGCTCGAGCAGCGGGCCAACCCCAGCCCGGACGAGGTCAGAGAGGCGCTGGCCGGCAACCTCTGCCGCTGCACCGGCTATGCCGCCATCGTCGATGCCGTCGCATCAGCCGCCCAGGGGTCGACGTGACGGCCGTCGGCACCTCCGCCGCCCGTTCCGACGCCACCGGCAAGGTGACCGGCGAGGCCGTCTATGGCGTCGACCATGGGCTGTCGGGAATGTTGCATGCTCGGCTCGTGCGATCGACGGTCCCGGCGGGCCGCATCGTGTCGATCGACACCTCCGCCGCCGCGGACATGCCGGGTGTGCACTGCGTCGTCACGGCGCCGGATGTCCCGAACCAGCGCACCGGCATCGCGCTGTTCGACATGCCGCTACTCGCCGACGAGTACGTGGCTCACGAGGGCGAGCCGCTGGCCGCCGTCGTAGCCGACACGCCCGCCCAGGCTGCTGCTGCCGCCGCCGCCGTCGAGGTCGAGATCGAGGTGCTTGCGCCGATCACCGACCTCCACGAGGCGGCTGCAGCAGACGCACGGCCCGTCCACCCGGGATGGGCCGAGTTCGGCTCCATCGGCGACGGCTGGGAGCGCGCCGGCAACGTCCTGTCGGAGATGATCTCCGACCCGGGAGGGGTGGACGAGGCGTTCGCATCCGCGCACACCGTCGTGGAAGACACCTACCACGCTCCCCGCCAGTACCAGGCCTACCTCGAGCCCAAGATGGCGCTCGCCACCTTCGAAGGCGGCCGGTACACGGTGCATGTGTCCCATCAGTTCCCCTTCAACGTGCGCGATCGGGTCGCCCAGACCCTGGGCGTGCCCAAGTCGGCGGTGCGGGTGATCGGCCATCACATCGGTGGAGGCTTCGGCGCCAAGCTCGACATCGGTCTCGAGGCGTATGCGGCGGTGCTGGCCGAGCGCACCGGGCGGCCGGTGAAGCTGGTGAACACTCGCGAGGAGGACTTGCTCACGGCGCCGTGTCGGGAGAACGCCACGGTGTCGATCCGCACCGCGCTGTCGGCCGATGGTCGGATCCTGGCCCACGATGTCGACGTGCTCTTCGACAGCGGGGCCTATGCGATCGACGCCCCGTTCCTGACGAGCATCCCGATGTTCGTGTTCGGCTCGATCTACCAAGCGGGCAAGGTGCGCATCCGGGCCCGATCGGTGTACACCAACACGGCGCCCACCGGTGCGTTCCGAGGCGTGAGCGGCACCTACCTGGTCTTCGCCCTCGAACGGCACATGGACCACCTGGCGCTGACGGTCGGTGAGGACCGCCGTGAGTTCCGCCTCCGCCACCTGGCCGCCGACGGCGACCAGATGCTCAACGGCCAGGAGCTGGCCGACGCGAGCATCTTGCGCCAGGCGTTCGACGAACTCGAGCAGCGGGCACCGTGGGCGCAGCTTGGGCAGGGGCCGAACCGCGGGGTCGGCATGGCGGCCACCGTGTGGCTCACCAACCCGATGCCGGCGCAGGCCACCGTCAAGCTCAACGAGGACGGAACGCTGGGGATCGTGACATCGGCCACCGAGAACGGATCGGGTGCCGTGGCCATGGGGGTCCGCCAGATCGCCGCCGAGGGGCTCGGCCTGGACGCCAACCAGGTGGTCGTGACGATGCCCGACACCGACGCCACCGGCTTCGACGCAGGATCGCAGGGCAGCCGCACCACCCACGTGGTCGGCCGTGCCGTGTTCGAGGCGACCGAGGAGGTGCGCCGCCAGATCCTCAGCCTGGCCGCCGATCTGCTCGAGGCCTCACCCGACGATCTCGAGGTCGCACAGGGCGCCGTCCAGGTGAAAGGCGACCCCGGGTCCCGTGTCACGCTCGCCGAGCTGGCGGGCGCCGCCACCTACGGCCAGGGCCCGATCGCCGCCAGTGGCTCCTACGTCACGCCACCGCCGCCACACAACCCGACCTGCGCTACCGGCATGCTGTTCCCGATCTGGCCGACACCGACCTATCACCTCCACATCGCCGAGGTGGAGGTCGATCCGCTCACCGGTCTCGTCGAGGTGACGCGTTATCTGGTGGCTCAGGAGGTCGGCACCGCCATCAACCCCGCCGGGGTGATGGGCCAGATCCAGGGTGGGGTGGCGCAGGGCCTCGGGTACGCCCTGTGGGAGCGCCTGGAGATCGCCGACGGCCGGTACCGGCAACGCTCTCTCGAGACGTACGGTCTGCCCTTGGCCGTCGACATGCCGACCGTCGAGGCGGTCCTGTTGGAGCATCCGGCGGCCGCCGGGCCATACGGCGCCAAAGGGGTGGCGGAACCGCCGATCGTCCCGGTCGCAGCAGCCGTGGCCAATGCGGTGGCAGACGCGGTCGGGGCACCGTTCGATCGCATTCCCATCACCCCCGAGGCCGTCCTCGATGCACTCGGCTGAGCGCCCATGCGGATAGGGGTCGACGTCGGCGGCACCAACACCGACGCCGTCGCCATGCAGGGGCGCACCGTCCTCGGAGCGGTGAAGTCACCGACCACCGAAGACGTCACCTCCGGCGTGGTCAATGCTCTCACGGCGCTCCTCGAGGACCACCGCCTGGACCCGGCC
>JBPEXB010000217.1:0-4905 GCA_052032125.1 Acidimicrobiia bacterium | reverse complement strand
CTGCGCCTCCCGGGGGTTCTCGAATCTCACCACCGGGAGGTCGGGGAACTCGTCTCGCAGGCGCTGCTCGTAGGCCTTCGGGCGTGACCAATAGGTCTTGAGCAGCCACACGAACAACGAGTCGCGGCTCAGGAACGCCCCCCGAAAGGTCTCCTGGTTCCCGTTCCACAGCTGCTCGCGTCGCACGACCCTGGCGACGGTCCGCCGGGTCAGACGCCAGAGCACGCGGGGGAAGGAATAGTCCAGCCAGATCAGCAGGTCGGCGCGTCCCCACGTCAGGTCGCGAACGATGCTGTAGCCACCTGCCGCCACCCAGCGAGGGGCGGAGGTGGCCTCGTCGACGACCTCACGGAACCGGTCCGGGTCCTGGGGCGTCCAGTGGGGTTGCCAGTGCAGCGCATCCAGTTCGATGAACTCGGCGCCGATGCGCTGTGCCAGCGAGGCTCCGAAGGTCGATTTTCCGGCCGAGGTCACGCCGACGACGACCGCTCGATCGGGCGGGTGGGAGTCCATGTCGGCTGCAGCTTGGCAGCGTCCGGAGGCGGGTACGCTGCGCCCATGCCCGAACGACCCTTCGCCGTCCTCGTCTCCGACCTGCTCGGCCACACGGGCGCCCGCCGCACCGAGCGGCTCGAGGGCCCGTTGGAGATCGAGCTCGATCAGGTCGCCACCGCCGGCGACGCGGAGGCCGAGATCACCCTCGAGGCGATCGCCGACGGGCTCATCGCCCGCGGCTCGGCCCGGCTCCCGGTCGTGCTGCGATGCAACCGCTGCCTGACCGAGGTCGACCATCTCGCGGAGGCCCAGATCACCCAGGCCTACGGTGGCCTGGCCTCACCCGACTCGTCCGACGACGACATCATGGGCATCGAGGCCGACGGCTCGATCGACCTCGGTCCGATCCTGCACGACGAGCTGTCGCTGTCGATCCCCCTCGTGCCGCTCTGCAGCGACGCCTGCCTGGGACTTTGCCCCACGTGCGGAACCGACTTGAATAGAGAGCCCTGCGCGGGGCATCCTGAGGAGTCGAGTTCTCCTTTTGCCGCGCTGCAAGGCCTCTTCGAGGTGGAAGACTCGGCCCCTGAGTGAACGCAGGGCCGACACGACTCCTGCGAGACTGCACACCTCGAGGCATGGACGTCGATCACGCAGGCCGATCTGAGCCTGCGCAGAGTTGAAGGAGCGCACCATGGCGGTGCCCAAGAAGAAGATGTCGCGTTCTCGCACGCGTCGGCGCAAGGCCGAGGCGATGAAGACGCGGCCGGTCCAGACCGTCACGTGCCCCACGTGCGGCCAGCCGAAGCTGCCGCATCGTGCCTGCACGAGCAAGAACGGCTGCGGCACCTACAACGACCGCCAGGTCGTCGAAATCTCCGACTGATCGTCCGGAGCAGTCGATGGCGCGGGTAGCGCTCGATGTCATGGGCACGGACCACGGTCCCTCCGAGACCGTGGCCGGGGCCGTCATGGCCGCCGAGGCCGGCTACGAGGTGGTGCTGGTCGGCGACGAGGCCGTAGTCGGGCCGCTCGTTTCCGAATCGGGGGCCGATCTCGAGGTCGTCCACGCCCCGGCCGTGATCGAGATGGGCGAGGACCCGGCGCGCGCGCTGCGCGAGAAGCCGGATGCCTCGGTCATCACCGCCGCCAAGCTCGTGCGGTCCGGCGCCGTGGAGGCCATGGTGTCGGCCGGATCGACCGGCGCCGCCATGGCGGCGGCCGCCATCGTGATCGGTCGTCTGTCTGGCGTGCTCCGGCCGGCCATCGCGACGCCCATCCCGGCTCCCCACCACCCGGCCACGCTGCTCGACGCCGGCGCCAATCCCGACGTCCGACCCGAGCACCTCGCCCAGTTCGGGTTGATGGGATCGCTCGTCGCCGAGGTCATCTACGGGATCGAGAACCCGCGGGTCGGCCTTCTCAACATCGGAGAAGAACGCTCGAAGGGTCGCGACCTCGAACGGGCCGCCTACTCGCTGTTGGAGGCCTCCACCGTCAACTTCGTCGGCAACGTCGAGGGGGGCGACATCGCCGCCGACGCTGCCGACGTCTTCGTGACCGACGGCTTCACGGGCAATGTGGCGCTGAAGTCGATCGAGGGCACCGGCACCTTCGCCGTGCGGATGGTGCGTACCGCGCTCTCGCACCTGCCGGAAGCCGAACTGTCGGAGTTCGACGGCGCCATCGCCGAGATCCGCGAGATGATGAACCCGGAGCAGTACGGCGGTGCGCACCTCGTCGGGACCAAGGGTGGGGTCGTCATCGCCCACGGGTCGTCCTCCCGCGTGGCGATCTTCAACGCCCTGCGGGTGGCCACGGAGGGTGTGAAGGGCGGCTTGGTCGAGCGTCTCGAGCAGGGTCTCGCCGGTCCATGAGCGCACTCGACGAGTTCGAGGAGGCGCTCGGTTACCGCTTCAGCAACAAGGACCTCTTGCGCCAGGCGATGGTGCATCGTTCCTACGTGGCCGAGTGGCCCGAGGACGATTCGAACGAGCGTTTCGAGTTCCTCGGCGACACCATCCTCCAACTGGTCGTCACCGATTTCATCTTCAAGGAGTACCCCGAGCTGCCCGAGGGAGAGCTGGCCAAGATCCGGGCCGCCTCGGTGAATCGGGAGGTCCTGCACGAAGTCGCCTCGGAACTCGGGTTGGGGGTGCACCTCCTCCTCGGCAAGGGTGAGGAGTCCTCGGGCGGGCGGGACAAGGCCTCGATCCTGGCCGACGCCATGGAGGCGGTGCTGGCGGCCGTGTACCTCGATGGCGGCCTCGCCGTGTGCCGGCGCCTCATCTTGCAGATCTGGGAAGCCCGCATCCGCCAACGCTCGAGCGCTCCTGGCCGGCGCGACTACAAGACCCGGTTGCAGGAGGCGCTGGCCCGCACCGGCGTTCGCCCCCGGTACAAGCTGTCTTCCGACGGACCCGACCACGAGAAGGTCTTCACCGCCGCGGTGACCGTCGAAGGCGAGGTGCGCGGGCGGGGGAAGGGCCGCTCCAAGAAGGAGGCCGAGCAGGAAGCCGCGGCCAGGGCCCTGGCAGGCCTCGACGACCCCGAGCCGGGTGATGCCGGAGCTTCCTGAGGTCGAGTCGACGAGGAGGGGTCTCGTCGAGGCGCTCGAGCGAGCCAGGGTGACGGCCGTCGAGGCACGCCACCCTCGCACCGTGCGGCGCCAGGAGCGTCCCTCCGACTTCGCCGACCGGCTGCTCGGGAGGACGGTGGAGCGGCTCGGCCGGCGAGGCAAATTCCTGATGTTCGACGTCGAAGGCGACCTCACCTGGGTCATCCACCTGGGCATGTCGGGGCGCATGGCGGTCGTCGACCCCGGAGCCCCGGAGCCGCCCCACACCCACGTGGTGGTGCGAACGGACCGTGATGTCGAGGTGCGGTTCGTCGATCCGCGCACCTTCGGATTCACCGTCGTGTACACGCCCGAGGAGCTCGCCGCGTCCCCGTTGGCGCTGCTCGGTCGCGACGCCTGGACCGATTTGCCTCGATCGCCCGAGCTGGCTGCTGCGGCTGCCGGCCGAAGGGTGGCCATCAAGTCGCTGCTGCTCGACCAGCGGTTCGTGGCCGGACTGGGGAACATCTACGCCGACGAGGTGCTCCATCGGGCACGGGTGAAGGGAACCCGCCCCGCCGGTGAGCTGAGCGGTGACGAGATCAAGGCGATCCGGGCCGCCATCCGCCCTGTCCTGGAGGCGGGTCTTCGCCACGGCGGGACCTCGCTCGACGATCTCGCCTACCTCCTGCCGGACGGGAGGAGCGGCGACTACCTCTCACGCCTGCGCGTCTACGGCAGGGAGGACGAACCGTGCCGGCGCTGCGGGACGCCGATCGTGCGCGAGGTGATCGGCGGCCGATCGTCGTTCTCCTGCCCGGTCTGTCAGCGCTAGCGTCGCCCGGCATGGATGCCGTGGAGACGACGACCTCATCCGGGTGGGGCCAGACCCCGACCTTCGCCGGGCTGCCGGAGGTGTCGCTCGACTCGCTGGGAACGCATGACGTGGTGATTCTCGGCTCGCCGATCGATTGGGGAGCCACCCACCGACCGGGGGCTCGCTTCGGCCCCGGGGCGATCCGGGCCGGTGACTATCTGGACCGCAACGGCAAACGGCCCCATCTGCCGACCGGCATCGACCCGCTTGCGGTCCTCGACGTCGTCGACGCCGGTGATCTGGTGGTGGCCCCCGGGTACCTGGAGGAGGGCCTCGATCTGACTCGTCAGGCGGTGACGACGATCGCGGCCGCCGGTTCCGTGCCGATCGTGCTGGGGGGCGACCACTCGATCACCTACGCCAACGCCACCGCCGTGGCCGACGTGATCGGGCGTGGGGATGTGGCGCTCGTCCACTTCGACGCCCACGCCGACACCGGTGAGACCCACTACGGGCACCTCTACGGGCATGGGACGCCGATGCGCCGCCTCATCGAGAGTGGCGCGGTCCCCGGCCACCGTTTCGCCCAGATCGGCCTGCGTGGCTACTGGCCGTCGCCCGAGGTGGTCGGCTGGATGGGCGAGCAGGGCATGCGGTGGTGGTTCATGTCGGAGATCGTCGACCGCGGCCTCGAGGCGGTGGTGGACGAGGCGGTGGCCCACGTGGGCGACGGGGCACGAGCCGTGTTCCTGTCGATCGACGTGGACGTCGTGGATCCCGGCATGGCCCCGGGAACCGGGACGCCTGAGCCCGGGGGCATGTCCGCTCGAGAGCTCCTGGACACCACCCGCCGCCTGTGCCGGGAGCTGCCGATCGCCGGCGCCGACATCGTCGAGGTCTCGCCGCCCTACGACGGGCCCGGCGAGATCACGGCGATGCTCGGCAACCGGCTCGTGCTCGAGATCCTCAACGGCTTGGCCGAGCGGCGGCTCTCGGAAGCCTGAGCGCCCGCGCTCGGGCCCCGGCGAGGACCGGG
>JBPEXB010000216.1:0-2910 GCA_052032125.1 Acidimicrobiia bacterium | reverse complement strand
TCTCGCGCACGCTCACATGTCCCTTGGCAGCGCCGACGATGTGCCGCACGATGTCGGCGACCGTCCACGGGGCGCATTCGGTCTCCGCCTCCCACTGTGGACCGTCGAGTTGCTCGAGCAGGTCGACGAGGCGGTCGTAGGTCTCCCCGCCGAGCCGGGCGGCGTCGGTGGCCCGACTGATCGGAACGATGTCCTGGACGTCGATGATGGTGTCCTTCACGGTATGTCTCCTCGTTCGATGGCGTCGACCAGCGCCCGCACTGCGCCCGGGATCAAGCGGATCCACCGGTCGCCCTGCGGGTCGTTGGACATCTGTTGGGCGGCGAAGCCGCTCACCAACGCCGTGTACGTGTCTCGGGCCTGGGGGCTGACGATCCCGGCGCGGGCCGCGTGCTCGTTGGACGCCTCCAGGTTCTCCTCCGCCAGCCGGTAGCTCTCCTCCGACGGGTGCCACCCGGGCACGGCCGCCGTGAACAGCAACTGGTAGCGGGCGGGAGAGGCCTGGCAGAAGCGCACGAACTCCTGGGCGCCGGCAGCCACCTCCTCGACCGGATCTGCCCCTACGGTGCGTGCCTCGGCCCAGGCGCCCAAGGTCTCCCGCATCTGCCGGTTCCCGTCGGCGAACAGCGCGTCGTAGAGGGCGTCCTTGCTGTCGAAGTAGGTGTAGAGCGACGGCGCCCGCATGCCGACGGCCGTTGCCACCTCCCGCAGCGACAGCCCCGCCACCCCGTCCCGCTCGGCCAACCGCCAGGCTGCGTCGAGGATCTCTCGACGGGTCCTGTCGTGCCGAGCCTGGCGGCGTCCGGTGGCAGTCGTGCCGGTCATGCGCTCAATCTAACACTGTTAGGAAATTCTAACAACGTTAGTTTTTCGCGATGCTGCGACCCGGAATGAGCCGGCCCCGGCAGAGGTTTCCGACTTCGGAGCACCCCGAGAGTTCCCGTACACTGGCGACGTCCCGCCAAGTACTGAGTACTGACTACTCACTACTCACTACTGCCCGGGGGTGTAGCTCAGTTGGCAGAGCGCCTGGTTTGCAACCAGGAGGTCGTCGGTTCGAATCCGATCACCTCCACGCCAACGACGATGCGTCGCAGGCGACGCATCGTTCGTTGGTTCGGGTTCGATGTCCGTCGCCGGGGCGACGGACATGGCGAACCCTGGGTCGGGCGACGATGACCAAACCCCAGCCTGGCGCCGCGACCCCATTGGCGGGACGTGGCCGAGGTGCCGGAGGCGCCGACGAGAGGAGCACATCATGCAGAACGCGGTGATCATCGATGCGGTGCGGACGCCGACGGGTCGGCGGGACGGGAAGCTGAGCGGTTGGCACCCGGTCGACCTCGCCGCCGAGTCGCTCCGGGCGCTCGTCGACCGAAACGAACTCGACCCGGCGCTGGTCGACGACGTGCTCATGGGCTGTGTCAGCCAGGTGGGGGAGCAGGGCTGGAACGTGGGCCGCAACGCCGCCCTCGCCGCCGGCTTCCCTGAGGACGTGGTGGGGACCACCATCGATCGCCAGTGCGGCTCGGGACAGCAGAGCTCGCATTTCGGGGCGCAGGGTGTGATGGCCGGTGCCTATGACGTGGTCATCGCGGCGGGCGTGGAGTCCATGACCCGGGTGCCGATGGGGGTCACGGCCCAAGGTCCCGGCGCCCCGTTCGGCCCGCAGATGAACGAGCGATACGCTCACGGGCTGGTCCCGCAGGGCATCTCGGCTGAGATGATCGCCGAGAAGTGGGGCCTCACCCGCGAACGACTCGACGCCATCGCCTACGACTCCCACATGCGCGCGGCCCGCGCCACCGAGGAAGGCCGCTTCGATCGCGAGATCGTGCCGGTGAAGGTGGAGCTCGAGGATGGCTCTCACGAGATGATGACCCGTGACGAGGGGATCCGGCCCAACACGACGCCGGAGGTTCTGGCCGGGTTGAAGCCTGCCTTCAAGCCCGACGGTGTGGTGACGGCGGGCAACTCGTCCCAGATCTCCGACGGCTCCGCAGCCGTGCTGATCATGTCGGAGCAGAAAGCCGAAGAGCTCGGGTTGACCCCGATGGCTCGGTTCGTGGCATTCGCCCTGGCGGGCGTCGACCCGGTGTCGATGCTGACCGGACCGATCCCGGCGACCAGCAAGGTGCTGGAGCGGGCCGGCATGTCGATCGACGACATCGACCTCTTCGAAGTCAACGAGGCGTTCGCCTCCGTCATCGGAGCCTGGCTGGCCGAGCATGGAGGCTCCGACCCCGATGCGCTCTGGGCGCGCACCAACGTCAACGGTGGGGCGATCGCTCTCGGTCACCCGCTCGGCTGCTCGGGCGCCAAGCTGACGACCACCCTGGTCCACGAGTTGGAGCGCAGCGGCGGCCGCTACGGCCTCCAGACCATGTGCGAGGGCGGCGGCATGGCCAACGCCATGATCGTGGAGAGGATCTGAGAGCCGGTACTCAGTACCGAGTACTCAGTACCGAGTACTGCTGAATGACCGTTCTCAACGTGATCATTGCGGTGATCATCGGCTACGTCATCTGGCGTGTGTCGATCGCCACGCTGAGGATGCTGGCGACACCTCCGCCCGAGATCGACCCCGACGACATCGTGGAAACCGAGCAGAAGTTCCGCTGCTCGGTGTGTGGCACCGAGGTCACGATGACGGTGGCCAACACCCCCAAGGCCGAAGACGCCGGCGGCAACATCGTCTACACCTTCACCCGCACCGGCGGCACCCTGGGGGCGCTGACCGTCAACTTCTCCGTCGGCGGCACCGCCACCTTGACCACCGACTACTCCCAGAGCGGCGCCACCACCTTCAGCCCCACCAGCGGCACTGTCATCATCCCCAACGGCTCCGCTTCGGCCACCGTCAACGTCAACCCCGAAGCCGACAGCACCGTCGAGCCCGACGAGACGGTG
>JBPEXB010000215.1:0-3285 GCA_052032125.1 Acidimicrobiia bacterium | reverse complement strand
CTCAACGTCGTGCGCCCGCGAGCGCTGGTGCCGATCCACGGCGAATACCGGCACCTGCGCGCCCACGCCGAGCTCGGGGACGAGATGGGTGTGCCCGAAGTCTTCGTCCTCGAGGACGGCGATCGGATCGTGCTCGACGGCGACGACACCTACGTGGACCGGAACGCCTTCGACGCCGGGTACGTGTACCTCGACGGGTCGGGTGTCGGCGACGTCCAGGGTGCGGTGCTGCGAGATCGGTCCCACCTGGCCGACGACGGTGTGGTCATCGTGACCGTCGCCCTCAAGCACCGTTCCGACGAGATCCTCCACGGCCCCGACCTCGACAGCCACGGCTTCATGGACGAGCCGGAGGCCGTGCTGGAGAAGGCCGGAGAGGCAGTTCGCCAGGCGATCCTCGACTTCGAGCACGACTCGTCGGACGAGACCCTTCAGGTGGCGATCCGGCGCGCCGCCCGCAAGATCATCAAGGCCGAAACCGGCCGCCGCCCGGTCGTGCTCCCGGTCATCCTCGAGGTCTGAGCGGGCGGTAAGGCGGCGGTAACGACCCGGGGCATGCTGATCCCGATCAGGGAGAGGCCATGCACGACGACTGGATCGACCCGTACACCGCCAGGATCACGGCGTTCGAGCATCTCGGACGGCGCCGCGAGCGACGTTCACGCCGGCTGCGGGAGCGGCTCGCCTCCGCGCGGGCGGCCGTGCCTCGACGCCGCGGCGGGCCTCGCCTCGGGCACCGGGTCGGGCGATCGGTCACCGAGACCTGAATCACCGATCCAGGGCGGCGATGACGTCGCGGGCCAGACGCACGGCGTCCGGGCGCGCAAGGGGGTTGGCGGGACGGGGAAGCCCTTCCCGCTCCATCGCCGCGTCGGTGTCGGCGGCGATGGTGGCGAGGTGGGGTCGCAGCGCCAGGTCGCGATCCTCGGCGGCGGTGGCGCTGAGCGCCGCCGCGTCACCGACCCTTCCGGACTGAAGCGCCGCCAGGGCCACCGACAGCATGCCCATGCCGAAATGGGTGCCGCCGAGAGAGACCGACAGCGGCACCAGGTCGCGCAGCAAGGGAGCGGCGCCGCGTCCATCGCCCGAGCGGAGGCGAGCGATCGAGGCGGTCTGAAGTGCCTCGGCCCGGAACCCGGCCTCCAGCGACCGTTCACGGGCGTGGGCGAGCCATCGCTCGGCGATGTCCGCTGCCGTGTCGTAGTTGCCTTCCAGCAGCTCGATCTCGGCCAGCGTGACCGGGGTGGTGTCCACATCTCCTTCACCGTGGGCGATGGCGTCGTCGATCGCTTCCTCGGCCGCCGCCCTCGCTTTGGGGAGATCTCCCAACAAGACCCGGACGGCCGCCAGGTTGGCCAGCGCCGCTCGGGCGGTCAGGCCCCGCTCGCGCAGGACGACCACCTCGGCCTCGTGAGCCTCGGCCGCGTCCTCCCACGCACCGCTCATCCGCAGCACCAGACCTCGGACGCCCAGCAACGGCGGTCGGCCGAGCTCCTCGGCCAGGCCGTCGTGGTCGTCGAGCACCTCGAGCACCCACGACAGCTCGTCGTGCTCGCCGCCGAAGACCATCAGGCGAACCGAGGCGTCCAGCAACCGTCGCCGCAGCTCCCGATCGGCGGGCACGGCCTCGGGCAGCAGGCGACGCACGATCGCCGCACCCTCTGTCCAGAAGCCGCGGACGTGCCACCACCGCCATGAATCGGCCAGCAGGCGGGCCGCCTCGTGCGGATGGGAATCGAGGCACCGGGCGATGGCCACACGCAGGTTGTCGGCCTCCAGATCGAGCCGGTCACAGGCAAGCCGGATCTCGTCGGGACCCGAGCCCGACCCCACGGCACTCGTCAGCGAGGCGACGAACCGGCGGTGGTCTTCCCTCCCTCGCTCGCGCTCGGCCTGATCGAGCAGGTCGTCGGCTGCCTCCGCCACGCTCTCGAGCAACCAGAACCGGTCGTGTTCAGGATCGGCTTGGACCAGCGAGTGCAGGACCAGCTCTTGGAGGGCGTCGAGGGGCGCAGCCACGCTCTCCGCGGCGATCGCCTCCGCTCCGGACAGTGAGAACCCGCCCCGGAAGACGGACAACCGGGCCAGCAGCAGAGCGGCCTCGGCGCTCAGCAGGTCGATCGACCACTGGAGCGTCTGGCGCAGCGTTCGATGGTGCTCCGGACCGGCGGCCGATCCCGTTCCTCGCAGGAGCGAGAACCGATCGCCGAGCCGGGAGCGAATCTGCTCGGGGCTGAGCACCATCGTCCGGGTGGCGGCCAGCTCGATGGCCAGCGGAAGCCCGTCGACCGCCCGCACGACCTCGGCGATCGATTCGAGATGGGCTGCCGCGTCGAAGCGATCGTCGATCGACCTGGCCCGCTCGACGAACATCTGCACGGCGGGCGAGGCTTCGAGCTGGGCGCGATCTGCCTCCGGATCGGGCGTTGGCAGGGGATCGAGGGCCACTCGGCGCTCGGCCCCGAGGGCGATGCGGCTGGTGGCGAGCACCCGCAGGTCGGGCACCCGGTCGAGGAGCCGCCGCACCAGATCGTCGATCGCGGACGAGGAGGTCTCGCAGTTGTCGAGCACCAGGGCTTGCGCCGGACGGTCCAGCGCCCCGGCGATGGCCTGGAGCGAGGAGGATCCGGCCACGCCGAGCATCCGGGCGATCGCCTGCTGGATGTCTCCCGGTCGGGTGGCGGTGAGGCCGACCCAGGCCACGGGCTCTCCCCGACGGAGCATCTCATGTGCGACGGCCGAGGCGAGGGAGGTCTTGCCGACGCCGGGCGGGCCCACGATGGTCACAAAGCGGTGGGTCTCGCACAGGTCGAGCACTTCGGCCACCGTGGCCTCTCGGCCGATCATCGGAGGCACCGGCGGTGGCTCGGGAAGCGCCGGCGCAGCGCCGACCGATCCGAGCAAGACCGCCTCCTCGAGCGCGGCCAGCTCGCGTCCCGGCTCGAGGCCGCGTTCGGCGAGTGCCTCGGAGAGGCGCCGGTAGACGTCGAGCGCCTCGGTGATGCGTCCATCCACGGCCAGAGCTCGCATGGCGGCGGCGGCCAGCCGCTCATCGTGGGGGTGCTCGGCGAGGACCGGGGTGAGCACGCCGACCGCCGCGGCGATCGACCCGGCGTCGATCAGCGACTCGGCCTCGAGAGCGGTCGCCTCACGGTGCAACTCCCCGTCTGCTCGCGCCACCGCCTGGGCGAAGTCGTCGTACGCGAACTCGGCCAGCGGCGCGTCGGATCGGATCGCCCGCGCCGACCGCAGCAGCTCCAGCCGCGTCGATCCCTGGGCCGATCG
>JBPEXB010000214.1:0-7433 GCA_052032125.1 Acidimicrobiia bacterium | reverse complement strand
CGACCCCGCGCTCTTCCCGACCCTCGCCTCTCGAGTCGACCAGGCCCTGGAACGCGCAGGACGCAACCCCGAAGATGTGTGGAAGGCTGCCGAGGTCTGGGTGCAGGCGCCCGGAGCCCTTGGGCTACCCGTCCCGGTGCCGGAGTCGTTGCGATCGGCGCCCGGGCACCCGGACCAACTCGCGGCCTATCTCGCCCGCTGCGCCGCAAGTGGAATCGACCATCTCGTGGTCCTCCTCGATCCGCAGACTGTCGAGGCCGTCGAGGTGTTGGCCCACGCTCGCGACCTTTGGCACAACGGCTAGTCGAGACCGTGGGTCGGTGACGCCTACAGCGGTCCCCTGTCGGGGAACCGCTCAGGCGCTCAGCGCTCCTTCCAGGTCGGCGATGAGGTCGTCGGTGTCCTCCAGGCCGACCGAGATGCGGATCACGCCGTCGGTGATCCCTTGCTCCTTGCGCCCCTCGGCCCCCAGCCTCCGGTGCGTGGTCGTCGCCGGATGGGTCACCAGGCTCTTCGTGTCGCCCAGGTTGTTGGAGATGTCGATCACCTCCAGGGCGTCGAGGACCCCGAAGGCATCGCGCTTCTCGCCGTTGAGCTCGAAGGTCACCACGGTCCCACCCGCCGACATCTGGCGCACCGCCAGCTCGTGTTGGGGGTGCGACGGGAGGTGCGGGTAGCGGACGTCGAGTACCCGCGGGTGCTCTTCGAGCCACCCGGCGATCAGCAGGGCGGCCGACGACTGATGCTCGACCCGAAGGGCGAGCGTCTCGAGGCCCTTGAGCGCCACCCAGGCGTTGAAGGGACTGATCGACGGGCCCGTGTGCCGCATGAGGGGCTGGAGCCGCTCGTAGATGAACTCCTCCGAGCCGAGCACGGCTCCGCCCAGCGTCCGGCCCTGGCCGTCGATGTGCTTGGTGGTCGAGTACGTGACGATGTCCGCCCCGAGCTCGAGCGGCCGCTGCAGGATCGGGGTGGCGAAGACGTTGTCCACCACCACCTGGGCGCCGGCGGCGTGGGCCATCTCGCTGACCGCCGCGATGTCGATGAGCTCTTGCATCGGGTTCGACGGCGACTCGAAGAACACGGCGCTGGCGGGGGTGGCGAGTGCCTGCTCCCACTCCCCGAGCGACGTGCCGTCGACGAAATCGGTCGAGACGCCGAAGCGCCGAAGGATCTCGTCGAGGACGAGGTAGCACGACCCGAACAGCGCCCGGCTGGCGACCACCCGGTCACCGGTCTCGACGAGCGCCGCCAGCGCGTTGAACACCGCCGCCATGCCGGAGGCCGTCGCCCACGCAGCCGGCGCCCCCTCGACGGCTCGCAGCCGTTCCTCGAACGCGGCGATGGTGGGGTTGCCGTACCGGGAGTAGATGTAGCGGTCGGTCTCGCCGGCGAAGGCCGCCTCGGCTTCAGCGGCCGACCCGTACACGTAGCCGGAGGTCAGGAAGAGCGCCTCGGCGGTCTCGTCGAAGGGGGTGCGAGCGAGCCCGGCGCGAACCAGGTCGGTGGAGCGAGCCATCAGGACTCCCTCCGCCACGGAAGCCCGGCCGCTTGCCATCCCGCCACCGTCCCCCGTCGGCCGTCCGGCCCGGGGGGTCCCTCGAAGCCGTCCGCCACGTTGATGGCCAGCCGATATCCGGCCCCGGCGGCAGCCCGGGCGGCAGCCTCCGACCGCGCTCCGCTGCGGCACAGGATGAGCAGCGGGCGGCCGGGGTCGCCGACGGCGGCTGCCAGTGACTCGAGGAAGTGCGGGTTGGGGTTGCCGGCCCGATCGGTCCACGGGATGCGGACCAGATCGGCCGGTGCCTCGGTCAGGTCGGGGAGGCCGATGGCGGCGTGTTCCTCACCAGTGCGCACGTCCACGAGGACGGCGTCGGGCTGTTCCAGCAGCAAGGTGTAGGCATCGCGGGCGGAGAGATCGCCGGCGTGGCGTGTGTCGGTGGTCGTGTGGGGGGACATGGTCGATGGTTCCTCGGCTCGAGCGGGGGTGACCGCGCGGACGGTGACAGCGCAACCGGGAGGGGCTGTGTCTCAGGAGCGAGGCTGCGATGGGGGTTGTGTCAGCGCGCCCGAGAAGCCCGAGGACAGCGACACGGTGAACAGGCGAGGACGGCGCGGGCGGCGGCGGAAGCCAGCTGCTTCCGCGTCGCAACGTTGCGCAGCGTGCGTTGGTGCACGGTCACTCCTCGTCGGGCCGGTGATCCGACCGGTGAGCGGGAAGCGTATCGAGAACCCCTGGGATCGGCAAGGGTGCGGCGCCACTACCGTCGCCTTCGTGGACGACGTGCTCACCGACATCCTCGACCGGGATCGCGCCATGCTGGAGTACTTCGGTCTCGAGTTCGTCGACGCTGCGGATGGCACAGCCCGTCTGACGGCGGTGGCGAAGGCCGAGATGCTGAACTCGCACGAGGTCGCTCACGGCGGGCTGGCGTTCGTGCTGGCCGACACCGCCGCCGCCTACGCCATGGCCTCTCTCGGGCTGCGAGGCGTCACGGTCGGCTCGACGATGGCCTTCACCGCTCCCATCCGCGCCGGGCGGCCGGCGCACGCTACGGCCGAGGTCACCGCTCGCGGCCGCACCTTCTGCGTGGCCGAAGCCTCGGTGGTCTCCGAGGACACGTTGTGTGCCACCGCGACGCTGCGCTTCAAGGTCCGCGAGGCGGCCGGATGAGCGGCGGATCGCTGGCGGCGGCGCTGGCCGCCATCGTCGGGACGGACCACGTGCTCGACACGGACGCCGAGCGGGACCTCCACGCCCGCGATGAGTCGGATCACCCCGCGTCGCGGCCGGATGTCGTCGTCTATCCGGATACGGCAGAGCAGGTGGCGGCGATCGTGGCGGTCGCTGCGCAACGAGCGATTCCGGTGGTCGGCTGGGGGGCGGGGTCGAGCGTGGAGGGGCACCCCATCCCGGTCGAGGGCGGCATCGTGGTGGACTTCCGGCGGATGGATCGAGTCGTGGCCGTCTACCCGGACGACTTCCAGGCGGTGGTCCAGCCGGGCGTGCTGCGCCTCGACCTCGAGGATCATCTGGGTCGCCACGGTCTCTTCTTCCCGCCCGATCCCGGCGCCAACGCCACCATCGGCGGGATGATCGCCAACAACGCCTCCGGGATCCGGGCGGTGCGGCACGGTGCAGTGAGTGCCAATGTGCTCGCCCTCCAGGTGGTGCTCGCCGACGGCCGGACCATCCGCACGGGGTCACGATCGATCAAGCAGTCGGCCGGATACGACCTCACCCGGTTGTTCGTCGGATCGGAGGGCACCCTCGGGCTGGTGACCGAGGCGACGCTGCGACTCGCCCCGATTCCCGAGCACGTCGGCACTGCCGTCGCCGCCTTCGCCGACGTGCGGGAGGCGGCGGCTGCCGCCCAGGCGATCATCGGCCACGGTCTCCAGCCGGCGGCGCTGGAGCTCGTCCACGAGGAACACGTGCGCTGGATGATCGAAGCTGGAGCGGGGATGGAAACCGGGCCTTCTCTGATGATGGAGTTCGCGGCCGGAACCAGCGAGGCGGTGGAGGCTTCCCTCGCTGCCGCCGGCTGGGTCTGTGAAGGCCACGCATCGAGGTCGTTCAGCAGCGGCATCGGGCGCCAGGCCAGGGCGGAGATGTGGCGCCGGCGGCATGCGCTGCGCGAGGAGTCGCGCCGGCGGCACCCCGGTCAGCATCGCGTGTCGATCGACGTCTCCGTTCCCATCTCTCGATTCGCCGAGTTGGTGGAGTTCTGCGAGGAGGCGGGACGGCGGGCCGGTGTCCCCACACGACCGTTCGGCCATGCCGGAGACGGGAACGTCCATCTCGGCCTCTATCACGACCCCGACGACGCGGACGGGCGCGCCCGGACCGAGGCGCTGGGTCACGAGATCGTCATGAGGGCGCTCGACCTCGGAGGCACCTGCACCGGCGAGCATGGGGTCGGCATCGGGAAGCGCCGGTACATGGTGCCCGAGCACGGCGAGGAGGCGGTGGCGACCATGCGCCTGCTCAAGCGAGCGCTCGACCCGAAGGGCATCCTGAATCCAGGAAAGGTCTTGCCGGATCCACCATGACCGAGCTCCGCCGCCCCACCGACATCGCCGACGTGACGGAACGCCTCGAGCGCTTCCGCTCCGACGAGGCCGCCGCCGTCGCCGAGACGTTCGCGGCGAGGCCCGACGACGTGTTCATCTGCACCTACGCCAAGAGCGGGACCACCTGGATGCAGCAGATCGTCCACCAGCTGCGTACCGGAGGCTCGATGGACTTCGACGACATCGCCGAGGTGGTGCCCTGGTTGGAGAGCGCCATCGATGTTGGCATCGATCCGCGAGCCGACCAGCCATGGTCGCCGCGCGCCTTCAAATGCCACCTGATGTGGAGCGACGTGCCGAAGGGCGGGCGCTACATCACGGTGTTCCGCGATCCCCTGACCGTGCTCCCGTCCTTCTATCGGTTCTTCGAGGGGTGGTGGTTCGAGCCCGGGTCGATCGGCCTCGAAGAGTTCGCCAACGAGATGTACATCGGTGGGACTGCCTCGGGGCGGCACTGGGACCATCTGGTCGACTGGTGGCCGCAGGTCGGTCGGGAGGATGTGCTGGCGCTGGCGTACGAGGACATGCTGGAGGCTCCCGAACGTGTGCCGCCTGTCGTGGCCCGATTCCTGGGCGTGGCCGTCGATGAGAGCGTCATGGCGACGGTCGTGCACAACAGCTCCCGAGCCGTGATGAACGCCCACGCCGACAAGTTCGACGAGACCGTGTTGCGCCGGCACCGGGATCACATCTGGGGCCTGCCACCGGGCGGCGACAGCGCCAAGGTGACCTCCGGGCATCGAACCGAGCTGAGTGAGACCTTGCGGGGGAGGCTGGCCGAGGTGTGGGAGGAGGTCGTGACGCCGGCGCTCGGGTTTGCCGACTACGAGGCGTTTCGCGCCGCGTTGCCCGACCCGCTGGGCACCCGACCGTGATCGTTCATGCCCGCACTGCGCCGAGCCGGGAGAGGCCCCACGGGCTGGGCCAGCGGCCCTGGGGGACGACCAGCACGGCCGGTCGGCCGGTCTCGGCGGCCCGGGCGACGGCTGGGCCGAGCGCTTCGGGACCGTCGACGACCCGTTCGGCGTAGGCGCCGAACGATTCCGCGAAGGCGACGAAGTCGGGGTTGGTGAGATCGGAGCCGAGCACCCGGCCGTCATACAGCTCCCGCTGGAGCAACTGGACGTTGCCGTAGGCGCCGTCGTCGAAGAGCACCGTGACGGTGGCGATCCCGTGATGCACGGCGGTGGCGAGCTCGCTGGCGGCATACAGGAAACCCCCATCGCCGGCCACCGCCACGACGAGCTTGTCGGGGTTGGCGACCTTGGCGCCGAGCGCGGTCGGGAACGCCCACCCGAGGGTGCCGGGGTAACCGGGGAAGAGGAACGTCTTGGGCCGGCGCGTCTCGTAGGCGAGCCGCATCACGTAGCCGACCTGGGTCAGGTCAGCGACCACGATGTCGTCGTCGGCCAGGGCCGCCCGCAGCGCCCGCACGTAGTCGAGCTGCGGCTGCAGCTCGCCGAGCCGTTCCTCGTATTCGAGGCGCAGTGGGTCGAGGTCGGGACGGTCCCTCGTGTGCGCCGGCAGGCGATGCAGCAACTGTGGGAGCGCTTCTTCGGCGCGGGCCGCCACCACCACGTCCAGCGGGCCGGCGTCCGCCGAGGCCCTCCGATCGGGGTTGATCCAGACTTGGCGGAGTCGGTCGTCGACACCCCAGTCGAGCGGCAGCCGCATGCGCGTGCCCACGGCGAGCACCACGTCGACGTCCTTCCAGAGGGCGTGGGCCACTCCGGTGGGGACGAACAGCGGATGACGCTCGTCGATCACCCCCCGACCGCGCCGGTGCCCGGTCACCGGCGCCCCCACGGCCTCGGCGAGCCGGCGGACCTCGGTACCCGCCTCGAGGGCACCTCCTCCGACGACGATCAGCGGGCTGGTCGCTTGGGCCAGCAGCCTGGCGGCATGGCCGAGCGCCGCCTCGTCGGGTTCGGGATGCTCGGGAGCCGTCGGCGGTGTGATCTCGACCGAGCGGCGGGCCTCCAGCACATCGGGAGGGATCTCGAGCATCACCGGTCGCGGGTCGGCCGACATGGCCTGGTGGAAGGCCTCGGCGATCAGCGGCGACACGTCGCTCGGCGCCCAGGCCCGGCCCCGCCACCGCGTGATCGGCTCCACGACCTTGGGCTGGTCGACGATCTCGTGGAGGAGCCCGTGACCCTTGTCGATGGCGGCGGAGGGGATCTGGCCGACGAGGGCGACGATTCGAGCCCCGGTGCCGTAGGCGGTCGCCAGAGCGGCTCCGGCGTTGAGCAGACCAGGGCCCGGGACGACCGTCACCACCCCGACCCGGTCCGACGTGAGTGCGTAGCCGAGGGCCATGTAGGCCGCCCCCTGCTCGTGGCGGGTGGTGATCACGTCGAATGGCCGGCCCTCGTCGTAGACGGCGTTGTAGAGCCAGTCGAGCTGCACACCCGGCAATCCGAAGAGGTGCCGGACGCCGTGCGCTGCCAGCGATCGGACGGCAGCCTGTCCACCCGTGAGCATGGCCGCATTGAACCAGTTCTCCGACAGACCTCTTGACAGGCGAGCAGCGAATGGTTTACATGTGAAGTAATTCGCCGAGGCTGCGGCGAACAGGAGGAAGTCACGGGATGTCGACGCAGGACACCTCGTATCACCACATCACGACCGAGTCGGCGCCTCCCCCGACCGGCTGCCCCGTCCACCACGACTTCTCCCCGTTGAACGAGGACTACATGGCCGATCCGTACTCGATCGGCAACGAGCTCCGGGACTCGACGCCGGTGTTCTACTCCGAGAAGTTCGGGTACGTCGTCGTGACCCGAATGGAGGACCTGACCGAGGTCTTCATGAACCCGGAGGTCTACTCGTCGGCCAACGTCCAGGATCCGGTCTGGCCGATCGGCCCCGAGGCCCAGGCAGTGCTGAGCGCCCCCGACTTCAACCCGGTCGCGGTGATGTCGAACCGTCAGCCGCCCGACCACGGGCGCATCCGGAAGTACACCCGCAAGGGGTTCTCCCAACGGCGCTTGCGCACGCTGGAGCCGTACATCAGGCGTCGCGCCAACGAGATGGTCGATGCCATGGTGGCGTCTGGCCCGCCGGTCGACTTCGTGAGCACGTTCGGCCACCCCCTGCCGGGGGAGGTCATCTTCCGGTTCATCGGGTTCCCCCAGGAGTCCGACGAGCAGCTCAAGGAGTGGTGCTCGGACCGCCTGGCGTTCTCCTGGGGCCAGCCCACGCCAGAGGAGCAGGTGGTGATCGCCGAGAAGATGCTCGCCTACTGGCGGTACGTCAGGGACTTCACCGCCCATCGGGCCCAGCACCCGGCCGACGATTACGCGTCCGAGCTCCTGGCCGATCATTTCGACAACCCTGAGGACCTGCTCTACCGGGAG
>JBPEXB010000213.1:0-3858 GCA_052032125.1 Acidimicrobiia bacterium | reverse complement strand
CGAGTCGAGAGGAGACTCTGTCTGTGCCGGATCGTCCACGTCCCCGATGTCGTCGGCCTCACTGTTCGCTTCCCCGCCCCAGCTCGCCTCGGTCGACTCGAGGTCACCCGCCAGCGCGGCCGTCAGATCGGCGAGCTCGGCGTCGTCGACCGGGGGATCGTCGAGGTCCGCCGGTTCGTCTGCCGCGACCAGCTCGTCGTGCGGCTCGGGAGCCGCCTCGACCGCCCACTGCTCGGCTGCCTCGCCTGTGTCGACGGCGTCGTCGGGGGCGTGCAGCTCGGCGAACAACTCGGCCTCGAGAGCACCGTCGTCTCCGTCCGACGCCGCCGACTCATCCGTCTCGACCGTCTCGTCGGCGTCCAGGATCTCGTCGGCCTGGTCGTGCTCGTCGATCGGCGCCGCATCGTGTTCGGTCGGCGCATCGCGGTCGTCTGGGCCGTCGTCGGGGCTCGCTCCGATGGCCTCCGACGACGTCTCCGCCGGGTCCGAATGCTCCTCGTGGGATGCCGGCGATACCGTCTCATGGGCGGTCTCATGGGCGGTCTCATCCGCCGTCTCATCCGCTGCCTCGCCAGCAGGCTCGTCCGAGGCCTCCGCCGGGTCCGTCGGGATGCCCCACGGATCGGCGTCGCTGAAGTTGTTTGTAGACACCACGAGTCCCTTTTTCGGTGCCCGGCTGACACTACAAGAGGGTTTCTGCGCGACCTATGACCGACGCCCCCGGGTACCGTCGGTCCATGAAGATCGCGGTCGTCACGTTGTTCCCCGAGTACTTCGACGGTCTGCTCGACGTGAGCATCGTCGGGCGGGCACGAGCATCGGGCGCGCTCGAGGTCGAGTTGGTGCCGCTCCGCGAGTTCGGCGTCGGCCCCCACCGGCAGGTGGACGACGCTCCGTTCGGGGGAGGAGCGGGCATGGTGCTGATGATCGGGCCGCTCGCCGAATCCATGGAGGGCCGCGACCACTCCCATCGCGTCCTGCTGACACCGGCCGGGGCACCCCTCGACCAAGCCACGCTCGACCGATGGGCGCACCTCCCCGAGCTGACCCTCGTGTGCGGGCGGTACGAAGGCGTCGACGAGCGCTTCGCCGAGCACTACGTCGACGAGGAGATCTCGTTGGGCGACTTCGTGCTCGCCGGCGGCGAGGCCGGCGCGGCCGCCATCGTGGAGGGCGTGGCCCGCCTGCTCCCCGGCGTGCTCGGCAATCCCGACTCGATCGAGACCGAGTCCTTCCGCCAGGGCGTGCTCGAGGAGCCCCAGTACACCCGACCGGCCGACTACCAGGGCTGGGAGGTGCCCGACATCCTGCTGTCGGGAGATCACGGGCGGATCGCGGCCTGGCGTGCCGAGCAGCGGCGGGAGCGGACACAACGGCGCAGGCCGGACCTCCTGGATCGGTCGGGAGATTCGTCTCCCCCGGGGTGACGCGATACACTTCCGGCGCGGGCAGATCGTCGCGCCCGCACGATCGCCCCGGCATCCCTGGCATCGGCCCCTGCGCCGACGACGGGTGACCGGCGCTCGTTGCTCGGCGGCTCAGCCGCCCGCTCGACAGGAGATTCCGATGAACAACCTCGAACACGTGGAGAGCGCGCATCTGCGCGATGACATCCCGGACTTCAGCGCCGGCGACACCGTCAAGGTGAACGTACGCGTGGTCGAGGGCGGCCGCGAGCGGATCCAGGCCTACGAGGGCGTGGTCATCGCCCGCGACGGTGGTGGGTTGTCCGCCACGATGACCGTTCGCAAGATGAGCTTCGGCGTCGGCGTCGAGCGCGTCTTTCCGATCCACGCTCCGATCATCCACAGCATCGAGGTGCTGCGCCGCGGCGACGTGCGGAGGGCCAAGCTCTATTACCTCCGTGATCGGGTCGGCAAGTCGGCCCGCATCAAGGAACGCCGCTAGCGCCGCCGGCTCCCGTTGCCGGTACCGTGCACAACCGGCAGACCTCGGTAGATTCGCGCTGTGACCGACCGCTCTGATCCCCTGGATCCCTTTCAGGCGCCCGCGCCTGCCCCCGAGGCCGACGCCGAGGCTGCCGTTGAGGATGAAGGCGGTTCGCTGAGCTTCCTCTACGAGCTCCCCATCCTCATCCTGGTGGCGCTGATCGTCGCCGTCGTGATCAAGACCTTCCTGATCCAGGCCTTCTTCATTCCGTCGGCGTCGATGGTGCCGACACTGGCGGTGGACGACCGCGTGCTCGTCAACAAACTCGCCTACACGTTCGGCGATCCCGGCCCCGGCGACGTCGTCGTGTTCGACTCACCCTTCGGTTCCGACGCTCCCGAGGAGTCGCTGGTGGAGAAGGTCACTCGCAACGTGGCCGAGGCGCTCGGACTTCGCACCGCCGATGCGGCCGACCTCATCAAGCGGATCGTCGCCGTCGGTGGCGACACGGTCGAGATACGCGACAACCAGCTCATCGTCAACGGTGTGGTGCTCGACGAGCCCTACGTCGAACCGGGCTCCACGATGCCCGACATGGACCTGACCGAGGTGCCGGCCGGACATGTCTGGGTCATGGGCGACAATCGCAACAAGAGTCAGGACAGCCGCCGGTTCGGCGCCATCCCGGTCGAAGAAGTGATCGGGAGAGCGTTCGTGATCGTCTGGCCCGTCGACCGCTGGGGCGGGCTCTGATCACCGAGCGCCCGATCGGGAACCTGAGATACCGGGACCCGTCCGACCCCGGCGGTACCATCATCGCCGTCTGAGCAATCCGACCGACCGTCCGAACCGCGTGCCGAGAGTGAGCCTGGCCAGATGAGTGAAGAGAACCTCGAGCACTTCGAGACCGAGGTCGAGCTCCAGATCTACAAGGAGTATCGCGACGTGGTGCCGCTCTTCACCTACGTGGTGGAGACCGAGCGGCGCTTCTACCTCGCCAACCACGTGACGATCGACCGTCGGGGAGACGCCGACTCTCCCTACTTCGAGATCCGCCTCGAGGACGCCTGGGTGTGGGACATGTACCGCCCGGCCCGCTTCCTGCGATCGGTCAACGTCCTGACGTTCAAGGACGTCAACATCGAGGAGCTGGAACGCTCCGACCGCCTGTGAGCAGCGCCGCCCACCGGCGGCGACTCGGCCGGCTCGGCGAGCGGATCGCCATCGACTTCCTTCAGCGTCGAGGACTCGACCTGATCGCCCGCAACCTCACGGTCGGCAGAGGAGAGCTCGACCTCGTCATGTCGGACCGCGGGCGGCGGGTCGCCGTCGAGGTGAAAGCCGGTATCGCGGCACCCGACTCGCATCCGCGGGCGCACTTCACGCCGGAGAAGGCGGGCCAAGTCGCTCGGCTCGCCCGACGCTGCGGGATTCGCCGGGTCGACCTCGTGACCGTGGTCGTCGATGCCTCGGGCGCCACCGTCGAGTGGCATCGCCGCGTGGCGTGACTCAGCTCTCGCCCAGGCGGCGCCGTTCCTTGTGCCAGCAGCCGTGGTGCCAGTGGCGACGCAGGTCGGGCTCGTCGTTCGGGATCACGACCAGGTGGAACACCGAGGGGCGGATCACACCCTCGCAGCCCGGGCAGCGGTAGTCCTTGGTCCCCGTGTGCGGCTGGACGTGGCGGACGCTCACCCGCCCAGGAATGCCCACGCCACCACGATCGCCGTCGCCACCAGGGCGCCGATGACCATGGCGATGTCGGCGGCGTTCTTCTCCTGCTTCCGGAACGGGTTGAACCCCATGGAGCGACAGTAGTCAGTAGTGAGTAGTCAGTAGTGAGTAGTGAGTACGCGGCACGCCGGTGTCCGGTACTCAGTACTCACTACTCAGTACTCAGTACGTCTTGGGGTGCACCAAGGGGCGGCCAACCAACCGGCGCGTTGGTACCCCCGAAGGCGCCATTGCATG
>JBPEXB010000212.1:0-6679 GCA_052032125.1 Acidimicrobiia bacterium | reverse complement strand
TGCCTGATGGGCCACACCGACGTCGTGCCGGTGAGCGCCGACGGCTGGCGGCACGACCCCTTCGGCGGCGAGCTGATCGACGGTGAGGTGTGGGGCCGGGGTGCGGTCGACATGCTGAATCTCACGTCGTCGATGGCGGTGGCCTTCCGCGAGGTCGTTCGCTCAGGCGTGCACTACCCCGGCGACATCGTGTACTTCGCTGTCGCCGACGAGGAGCACGGTGGCCTGCACGGGGCTGCCGAGCTGGTGCGCAACCAATGGGATGCCCTCCACTGCGACGTGGTGCTCACCGAGTACGGCGGCACCCCCAACGCCGACGGCAGCGTGGTGCTGCTCACCACCCACGAGAAGGGTGGCGGCGGCCGAAAGATCAGGGTGCGTGGCACGCCCGGGCATGGGTCGATGCCGTATGCGGCCGACAGCGCCTTGATCAAAGCCGCCGAGATCGTGAGACGGCTCGCCGGCTACCACCCGCCCGCCCGGCTCGACGAGATGTGGGCCGATCGGATCGCGGCGCTGTCGCTCCCGGAGGAGATCAGCCAGAAGCTGCTCGATCCGGCCCGGCTCGACGAGGCGCTCGAGGAACTGCCCGCGGGGCTGGCGCGCAACCTGCACTCGTGCGCCCACATGAGCTTCAGCCCCAACATCCTGCGAGCGGGCGACAAGTCCAACACCATCCCCGACTTCGCCGAGCTGTCCGTCGACATCCGGATCCTCCCTGGCGAGACGGGCGAGGACGTCGACGCCCACATCGCCGAGGCGCTCGGTCCGGAGTTGTTCGCCGAGATCGAGATGGAGCCGCTGTTCGCCGATCCAGAGCTCTACGCGCTGACCCCGAGCTCGTCACCGACGGACACGCGCATGTGGGAGACGCTGACCGACGCCATCCACGTCGCCTACCCGGAGGCCAGGGTGGTCGGCAGCATGGTCACCGGCGGCACCGACGGCCGTTTCTTCCGCCAGCGCGGCGTGCCCGCCTACGGCGCCGGCCTGCTGAGCCACGACGTGCCGCTGGCCGACTTCCTGAACCGGTTCCACGGCCACAACGAGCGCATCGACGTCGAGTCTCTGCGCCTGACGACCCGACTGTGGCTGGACGTGCTCGACCGCTTCTGGCGGTGATCGACCTTCACGCTCGGTGACCGCCGGCGGTGAACTTTCGGCAATGGTGTGCCTATACGGGCAGCCGAGCCTAAGGATCGACCAAACCGACCACCGTCAGCGCGCCCCCGCCTCTGTCGCCACTCCCCCGTCACGCCGCCGACCCCAGGAGTAGGTTTGCGCGAGGTCCCCTGAGCAGAGGAGCGCGGCGATGTATCCCAGCGCCTTCGAGTACCTGGCCCCCGGCACGAAGGAGGAGGCACTCGAGATCCTCGGGGAACGCGGCGACGAGGTGAAGGTGCTGGCGGGAGGCCAGAGCCTCATCCCGATGATGAAGCTGCGCCTCGCTCATCCCGGCACGTTGGTCGACATCAACCGGCTGCCGGGCCTCGACGCGATCGAGCGGTCCAACGGGCACATCCGCATCCAGGCGCTCGCCCGCCATGCCCACGTCGCCGGATCCGACGTCATCGCCAACCACAACTCGGCGATCGCCACGGCTGCTCCTTGGGTGGCCGACCCCATCATCCGCAACTGGGGGACCCTGTGCGGATCGGTCGCCCATCACGACCCGGAAGGCGACTGGGCGTCCGTCCTGCTGGCCACCGGCGCCGATGTGGTGGCCGAGAGCCGCGACGGCGGCGAGCGAGTCGTGCCGATCGAGGACTTCCTCGTCGACATGTTCACCACCGCGCTCGAGCCGACGGAGCTGCTCACCGAGGTCCGGGTGCCGATCGCCGAGCGCAGCGGCGGGGACTATCAGAAGCTGGAGCGCAAGATCGGGGACTACGCCACCGTCGGGGTGGCCACCCATCTGGAGCTGGACGCCGGCGGGACGATCAGCAAGGCCGGGATCGGCCTCACCAGCGTCTACCACCACAACCTCAAGGTCCCCGAGGCCGAACAGCTCCTGGCCGGCAACGAGCCGAGCGACGAGCTCTTCGCCGAGGCGGCCCAGATCGCCAAACAGGCCTGCGATCCGACCTCCGACGTGCGCGGATCGGCCGAGTACAAGCGGGACGTGGTACGGGTCTTCGTCGAACGAGGTCTGGCCAAGTCGCTCGAGCGAGCGCAGGGATAGGAGGCGCCCATGCAGATCACCTTCACCATCAACGGCGCCCAGCGAAGCGAGGACGTCGAACCTCGCAGGTTGCTCGTCGACTTCATCCGCACCCAACTCGGGATGACCGGCACCCACACGGGATGTGACACCACCAGCTGCGGAGTGTGCACCGTGCTCGTCGACGGGACCCCGGTCAAGTCGTGCACGATGTTCGCCGTGCAGATCGACGGTCGCTCCATCACCACGGTCGAGGGCCTTCGGCAGAACGGCAACCTCCACCCCATCCAGGAGGCGTTCAAGCAGGAGCACGGGCTGCAGTGCGGCTTCTGCACGCCGGCCATGATGCTGGTCGGGTCGAAGCTCATCGAAGACAACCCCGAGCCAAGCGAGGACGACATCCGGTGGGCGATCTCCGGGAACCTGTGCCGCTGCACGGGGTACGTCAACATCGTCAAGGCCATCAAGGCCGCCGCCGCATCGCAGAGCGCCTGAGGAGCCCCGCATGGTCACCACCGATCACCATCACCCCATGACCACCGCAGAGGTGAGCGGCATCGGCCACTCGATGCGCCGCCTCGAGGACGACCGTTTCATCCAGGGCGCCGGCAACTACGTCGACGACATCGTGCTGCCGGGAATGCTCCACATGGTCATGGTGCGCAGCCCCTACGCGCACGCCGTGATCAACTCCATCGATACGAGCGACGCCGAGAGCGTCGACGGCGTCGTGGCAGTCGTCACCGGCGAGCTGCTCGCTCAATACAACCTGGCCTGGATGCCCACGCTCTCGGGTGACACCCAGGCCGTGCTGGCGACGGACAAGGTTCGCTATCAGGGCCAGGAGGTGGCGGCGGTCGTCGCCACCGATCCCTACATCGCCCGCGACGCAGCGGCGCTGGTCGACATCGACTACGAGCCCCTGGAAGCGATCACGAACCCGATGCGCGGGCTCGAGGCCGATGCTCCGATCATCCGCACGGAGCTCGAGGACAAATCCGACAACATCGCCTACGAGTGGGAATCGGGCGACGCAGGAGTGACCGCCGAAGCGTTCGCCAAGGCGGATCGGATCGTCGAGCTCGAAACGCACTACCCGCGCTCGCATCCGTCGCCGCTGGAGACCTGCGGCTGCGTCGCCGACGTCAACCCGGCCACCGGGGACGTGACGGTTTACATGACGTCGCAAGCGCCCCACGCCCATCGGACCGTGTTCGCGCTCGTCGCCGGGCTGCCCGAGCACAAGATCCGGATCATCTCTCCCGACATCGGGGGCGGCTTCGGGAACAAGGTGCCGGTCTACCCCGGGTACGTGGTCGCCACGGCGGCCTCGCTCGTCATCGGCAAGCCCGTGAAGTGGATGGATGACCGCACCGGGAACCTGATCTCGACCGGCTTCGCACGGGACTACTACATGAAGGGCCAGCTGGCCGTGACCAACGACGGCCAGATCCTCGGGCTGAAGGTCGACATGCTGTCCGATCAAGGTGCCTTCTTCGCCGACGCGCAGCCGTCGAAGTTCAAGGCGGGCCTGTTCCACATCGTCACCGGCTCCTACGACTATCCCGCCGCCCACGTCACGACCAAAGGCGTCTTCACCAACAAGGCTCCCGGCGGGGTGGCCTACCGGTGCTCGTTCCGGGTGACGGAGGCGAGCTACCTGATCGAGCGGCTCGTCCAGAACGCGGCCTACGAGCTCGGCATGGACCCGGCCGAGTTCCGGATGAAGAACTTCATCCAGCCCGATCAGTTCCCTTACCACTCGCCCACCGGCTTCGTCTACGACTCCGGGGACTACGAGCGGGCGCTGCGACTTGCCATGGACACGATCGACTACGACGCGCTGCGGAAGGAGCAGGCGGAGCTGCGCGAGAAGGGCCACCTCATGGGAATCGGCATCGCGTCGTTCACCGAGGTGGTGGGAGCCGGCAAGGGCACCGACTTCGACATCATCGGGCTCCGGATGTTCGACTCTGCGGAGCTACGGATCCACCCCACCGGCAAGGCGATCCTCAAGCTCGGCACCAAGAGCCAAGGCCAGGGTCACGAGACCACCTTCGCTCAGATCGTGGCCGAGGAGCTGGGCCTGCCGGCCGGCGACATCAAGGTCGTGGAAGGCGACACCGACAACACCCCGTACGGGCTGGGAACGTACGCCTCCCGTTCGACGCCCACCGCCGGAGCCGCCACCTCGATGGTGGCACGCAAGCTCCGGGCCAAGGCGAGAACGATCGCCGCCCACATGCTCGAGGCGGCCGAGGAGGACCTCGAGTGGGAGGTCGGCAAGTTCTTCGTGAAGGGCTCGCCTGAGTCTTCGGTGTCGATCCAGGACATCGCCTTCGCGGCCTACACCAACCTGCCGGAAGGCGTCGAGGCCGGTCTGGAGGGTGTCCACTACTACGACCCGCCGGACATGACCTACCCGTTCGGCAGCTACATCGTGGTCGTCGACATCGACGCGGGGACCGGCCAGTGGAAGGTGCGTCGCATGGTGGCGGTCGACGACTGCGGCGTCCGCATCAACCCGATGATCGTCGACGGGCAGATCCACGGCGGACTGGCGGAGGGATTCGCCATGGCCAACATGCAGTGGATCACCTTCGACGACGACGGGAACTGCATCGGGTCGAACTTCATGGACTACCTGATCCCCACGGCCTGGGAGTCGCCGCGCTTCGAGCTGGGCGAGACAACGACCCCTTCGCCTCATCATCCAATCGGGGCCAAGGGGGTCGGGGAGTCGGCCACGGTCGGGTCGCCGGCGGCGTATGTCAATGCGGTCGTCGACGCCCTGCAGCACCTGGGCGTGACCAACATCGACATGCCGGTGCTGCCCGACCGGGTGTGGCAGGCGATCCAGGACCACGGCCAGGCATGAGGGACGTTCTGGCGCTGGCTGCCGACCTCCACCGGCGCCACCGGCCGTTCGTCCTGGCCACCGTGGTCTGGGCTCGTTCTCCCTCGTCGGGAAAGGCGGGCGGGACTGCCCTGATCGAGCCGGACGGCACGGTCCACGGCTGGATCGGTGGCGCCTGTGCCGAACCGGCGGTTCTTCGCGAAGCGCGACGGATCCTGCGAGACGGGTCCCCGCGCTTGATGTACATGGGACCGGCCGAGGAGCTCGACGGGGCTCGTCGCGACGGCGTCACCGTGGTCCCGATCGCATGCGGGTCGGAAGGCTCGCTGGAGGTGTTCATGGAACCGGTCTTGCCTCGACCCCACGTGGTGATCGCCGGTCGTTCACCCGCCGTCGGGACGCTCACGCACTTGCTGGCGGCACTCGACTGGATGGCGACCGTGGTCGGTGACGAAGCGCCGGAGGCGCTTCATGAGTCCACGGTCCACGTGCCGCTCGCCGAGTGGGACTCGATCGAGATCGGCGAGTTCACACCGATCATCGTCGCCAGCCAGGGCCACTTCGACGAGCCCGTGCTGGTGAAGGCACTCGAGAGCGCCTCGGCGTACATCGGACTGGTGGCGTCGCGCAGCAGGGCCGCGACGGTCCTGGGGTACCTGCGTGACCGTGGCTACTCAGAGGATGAGCTGGGTCGCATCGAGTCGCCGGCCGGGATCGACCTCGGTCCCATCGAGCATCGGGAGATCGCGGTGGCGATGCTCGCTCGGCTCGTGGAGCTGCGAGCGGCGGGAGCCTTCGAGGGCGCCTCCCCGAGTGCGACGCAGGAGGCGATCGACCCCATCTGTGGGATGACCGTCGATCTCAATCGGACATCGTTCGTCTCCGAGGTGGGAGAGGAGCGAGTCGGGTTCTGCAGCGCCGGATGCCAGGAGGCCTTCGCGGCGACGCTCCGCTGAGCATCGACGCACCCGCAAGCGATCCGCCGCGCCACTCTCAGTGGGCACCGGCGGTGAACTTTCGGCAATTGTGTGCCTATATGGCTACCCGAGCCTAAGGATCGACCTACCCGCCCACGGTGGGCGCGACGAGGTGCTCGTGCAGCACGGCGTCGACGTAGGCGGAGCGGGTGGCGTACCCGTTGGCGTCCGCCAGGGCGTCCAGACGATCGATCTCGAGGGCACCCAGATAGAACGTCACGGTCGTCCGGCGCTCCCCGACGCTCCTCGGCTCGAACCCGGCCAGCTCGACCACGGCGTGCTCGAGCTCCGGATGGGCCACCAGCGCCTCGATCAGCACGCTCGTGTTGGTGCCGTTCTCCGATTCCACCCGCTCGTGCAGCGCCTCGGCGGTCGTCAGGCGGATCGACGTGTGCACGCGCCGGCGGGTCGAGGTCCGGGCCCGTCGCCGGCTGGAACGCTTCGGGGCGGGCTTGGCCGCCGACACCACCACCGCCTCGGCGGTCGGATCGACCGGGGCAGACTTGCGGCGGGCCGGCTTGGCCTTGAAGCCGTCCACCTTCCGCTTCGGCTGGAGTCCGAGGTCGCGCCCGCTCATGCGCTCAACCCCTGCGCCCACGGGTCGGGCTGCAGCTCGTCGTCGCCGTCGGCCTCGGCTCCGAAGTTGGCGAGCACCTGTCGGGTGACGGCCATGTAGTCGTCGGC
>JBPEXB010000211.1:0-1610 GCA_052032125.1 Acidimicrobiia bacterium | reverse complement strand
CGGCGGGATCGACCAGATCGGTTTGGGGATCGTCGACGGTCAGGACATAGGGACTGGCGACGTGGTGGACGTAGGCGCAACCGGCCACGGCCGGCGGGAACGAGCTTGGCTCGGTGAGGTCGGCAGCCACCAGTTCGAGACGATCGGCCGCGCCGGGCAACTTCGCCAGGAATCCCTGCCGAGCAGCCTCGGGGTCTCGGACGCTGCCACGGACCGTGTAGCCGCGTCCGAGAAGCTGGTGCACCACGTGTGAACCGAGGAACCCCGTGGCGCCGGTGACGAGGACGGGAGCGGAGGTGATCGGTTCAGCCATGAGCCGACCCTACGCCGATCGAGCTCGACTGGCCGCTCAGCCGCGGGATTCGGTCATCGACCTCGCCCGCACCGCTACGCCAGCCGAGTTCTGTTTGGGACCCGCGTAGCCTCGCCGCATGTCGACGCTCGACCACATTCGCTCGGTCGTGGCCGACCTCCCCCGCAGCTACGAGGTGCTGATTCGCGACCGCGTGAAGTTCAGGGTCGGGCGGATCGTCTACTTGGCCTTCTCGCCCGACGAGACCCTCATGGGATTCGCCTTTCCGAAGGAGGAGCGCCGAGCGCTCGTCGAGTCCGATCCCGAGCGGTTCATCATGCCCGAGAGCCGAGACCTTCGATACCACTGGGTCGTGGCGCGCCTCGACAGGATCACCGATGACGAGGCGACCGAATTGGCGCTCGAGGCGTGGGCGATGGTGGTGCCCAAGAAGGTGTCCGCCGAGTATTTCGCCTCGTGAAGTGACGCTCCGTCAGCGGACGAGGTCACCCGGCACCAGCGTCACCCGACAGATCCCGATGTCCAATGTGACCGGGTCGGTGCCACGATGTCGAGCGACTTCGACGTACGCGCCATCTTCGAGGTGATACTCGATGATCTCCGGCCCATCGGGATCCACGACCCAGTAGCGCACCAGCCCGATGGCGGCGTACTTGCGGGCCTTGCGAACGAGGTCACGCCATGGGTCGGTCGACACGACCTCTATCACCAGGTGCGGCATGCCGGTGAATCTGGCGTCCTCGTCGTTGTCATCGAACACGATGACGTCGGGACCGAACTCGTCGGCCGCCGGCTTCCATCCGACGCTCTCCACTACCCGCACATCAGTGGGCACGGCGGCCTCGATCGCATTCGCGAGACGCCGTGCGGCGGTCTGGTGTCGGATCGAGGGCAACGGCGCCACGATCAGCTCGCCGTCGATGTATTCGCCGCGAACGCCGGAACGCCGGAACTCGGCCCACGACATGGGGATCCGCTGCCAGGCGGTCGTCGTCGCCATGTCATACAAGGTACACCTCCTCGCCTCCCTCGAACTGATGGAGTGCGCCACCGTCAGCATGCGACCCCGGTGTGACACACGACGTGCCCGCAGCGACGGCGTTGACGCGTACGTTTGGTCCACGCTCCGAAAGGGACACGAGTGCGACGAGCGTTGGTGGCCGGTGCCCTGGTGTTGGTGGTGGCGCTCGGAGTGCCAGAGCTGCCGCCGGGTGGGACGTTCCTCGATGATGATGGGAACACCCATGAGGGGATGATCGAGGCGATCGCCGCCGAGGGCATCACCGGCGGCTGCAAC
>JBPEXB010000210.1:0-9799 GCA_052032125.1 Acidimicrobiia bacterium | reverse complement strand
CTCCTGGGCCTGCGCATCGGGCAGATCGTCGGGTATGCCCTGGTGGTGGAGACCATCTTCGGATGGCCGGGCCTCGGCCAGGTGCTGGTCAACGCCGTGCTGCGCCGCGACTACCCGGTGGCCCAGTTCTTCTCGCTCGTGCTCATCGCCACCGTGGTGGTGGGCAACTGGCTGGCCGACATCGGGTATCTGGCCGCCGACCCGCGCCTCAGGAAGGCCCGCACGTGATGCCTAGGATCGGCGGCGTCTGATGGTTGCCGAGCGAACCGACGATCACCTCCAGGCCTGGAACGAGCGGCTGGCCGAGTGGGAGGCCGACCAGCACGTCGGCGCCTTCCGGGCGGTCCTCCAGCGCATGCGGCACAACAAGATGCTGCTGTTCGGGACCGCTCTGGGCCTCCTCGTGCTCGGCGCCGCCATCTTCGGCCCGATCATCTCCGGCGCGGATCCGAACGCCCAGAGCTTCCGCACCACCCATCTCCCGCCGGGCAGCGAAGGGCATCTCCTCGGCACCGACCAGCTCGGACGCGACCTCGCCGTCCGGCTCTTCATCGGCATTCGAGTGAGCTTGGTCGTTGCCGCCGGGGTGACCATCCTGTCGCTGATCCTGGGGCTGGTCCTCGGGATGGTGGGCGGCTTCTTGGGAGGTTGGAAGGATCGGGCGATCCGCGGGACCGTCGACTTCGTGTGGGGCTTCCCGCTCATCCTGGTGGCGGTGCTGTTCGCCGGGGGCCTGGGAGAGGGGCTGTTCCCGGTCATCCTGGCCGTGGGTCTCGTCAACACCGCGGCCATCGCCCGGGTGGTCCGTGGAGAGGTCCTGGCGCTCAGCGAGCGGGAGTTCATCGAGGCCGCCCGCGCCGGGGGGCTCTCCACCCAGCGCATCATGTGGCGCCACCTGTTCCCGAACATCCTCGCTCCGGCCCTGGTGCTGGCCTCCTATTACGTGGCCGTGGCGATCATCGCCGAGGCGGCACTGTCGTTCATCGGCCTCGGCGCCCAGCCGCCCACCCCCAGCCTGGGGGGCATGGTGTCCGACGGGCGCAACTTCCTCCAGCTCAACCACTGGGAGTCGACCATTCCCGGGTTGACCATCGTCATCCTCGTGCTGGCGGTGTCGCTGATCGGTGACGGGCTGCGGGACGTCTTCGACCCGCGCCTGCGCCACGAGGCGAAGGGCATCGACGAGGAATGAAACGGGTCGCGGCTCGCACCGTCTACACGCTGATCGTCCTGATCCTCTCGTCGATCGCCGTGTTCTACGCCATCCGGCTCTCCGGCGGCGACGCCACCGCGGCCCGGCTTCCGGCCTCGGCGACGGCGGCCGAGCGGGAGGCGTTCCGCGAGAGCCTCGGTCTCAACGACCCGATCTACCAGCAGTACTTCGGCTACATGGGCCGGGTGCTCTCGGGCGATCTCGGCACGTCGCTGACCAACAACGCTCAGATCAGCTCCCTGGTCCGCGAGCACGGTCGCAACAGCCTCATCCTCGGCGCCGCCGCCTTCGTGCTGGTGTTCGCCATCGGCATCCCGCTCGGTATCGCCGCGTCGTTGAAACGGAACTCATGGGCGGACGGGGGGATCATGACCTTCTCGGTCGCAGGCATGGCCGTCCCCAACTTCTGGCTGGCGCTGCTCGCCGTCTGGTTGTTCGCGTCCGTCCTGGGCTGGCTGCCCTCGGCCGGATGTTGCAGTGCCAAGCAGCTCGTGCTGCCGGCGGCCGTCCTGGCGATGGAGGGCATCGCCTTGACGGTGCGGATGACCCGTTCGGCGATGCTGGAGAACCTCGAGCAAGACTTCGTCCGGACGCTTCGGGCCGGGGGGCTGTCAGAGGCGCGGGTGATCGGCAAGCACGTCTTCCGTAATGCCCTCGTGCCGATCGTCTCGCTGGCCGGGCTGAGGATCGGTCAGATCATCGGCTACGCGCTGGTGGTGGAGACGATCTTCGGGTGGCCGGGTCTCGGCCAGGTGTTGGTCAACGCCGTCCTCCGGCGTGACTATCCGGTGGCCCAGTTCTTCTCGCTGGTGCTGATCACCATCGTGGTGCTGAGCAACTGGCTGGCCGACGTCGGCTACACGGTCGTCAACCCGCGGCTGAGGAGGGCCTGACGCATGGCCGTGGCCGAGCATCTCGCCGAACCGCCCCCGACGCCCGAGTCGGCTCGCACCCCGCTGCTCTCGATTCGGGATCTCCGCACCTCGGTCACGAGCCGCGGCGAGTCATTCGACATCGTGCGAGGCCTGTCGCTCGACCTGTACCAGAACGAGATCCTGTGCCTGGTGGGGGAGAGCGGTTGCGGCAAGAGCATCACTGCGCTCTCGGTCATGCGCCTGCTGCCGACGCCGCCGGTGCGGGTGCGAGGCGGCGAGATCCTCTACGGCGGGCGTGACCTCCTCGGCCTGAGCAAGAAGGAGATGCGCAAGGTCCGATCGGAGAGCATCTCGATGATCTTCCAGGACCCGCTGACCTCACTCGACCCTGTCTTCACGATCGGCCACGTCATGGCGGAGGTGATCAGGGCCCATCGAGACGTCACCAAGGCGACCGCCGAGGAGATGTCGGTCGAGGTGTTGAGGGAGGTGGGCCTGCCCGATCCGGAGCGGCGGCTCGACTCGTATCCGCATCAGCTGTCCGGGGGCATGCGGCAGCGGGTGATGATCGCCATGGCGCTGGTGCTCGACCCCGACATCCTGATCGCCGACGAGCCGACCACGGCGCTCGACGTCACTGTGCAGGCGCAGATCCTCGATCGGCTGATGTCGGAGCAGCAGGAGAGGGACATGTCCATGCTCCTGATCACCCATGACCTGGCGGTGGTGGCGGCGGTCGCCGACCGGGTGGCGGTGATGTACGCGGGCGAGATCGTCGAGCAGGCTCCGGTCGACGAGCTGTTCGAAGACCCCAAGCATCCCTACACGCAGGGATTGCTGCGGGCGTTGCCGCACGTGAGCGTCAAGCGAGAGCGGCTCTACCCGATCCCCGGCATCGTCCCGCCGCCGCAGCTCATGCCGGACGGTTGCCACTTCGCTCCTCGCTGTCCCCACGCCATCGACATGTGCTGGACCGATCACCCGCCTCTGGAGTCCGGCGCCGGCGACCGCCGGCTGCGCTGCTTCAACCCCCAGCCGTGGCAGGCGTGATGTCGGTCAGAGCGCCCATACCGGTGGCGGTGAGCCTCGAGGGAGGGACGGTCGTGCGGGGCCACGAGTGGTCTCACGATGGCCCTCCGGTCGTGTTCCTCCATGACCTCGGCGCCGATCTCGACGCCTGGGGGAGTGTGCCCGAGACGGTGGCGGCGGCCGGCTTCCGCGTCATCAGCCTCGACCTTCCTGGCCATGGGCTCTCGGACGGGGAGCCCGACGCCGGGTCGCTGTCGGACCGCGTCGACGACATCCTGCGTGAGGTGCGCGGGTCGTTCGGGCCGGTGGCGCTGGTGGCGACCGGGGCAACGGCCGAGGTGCTCCTCCGCCACGATGCCACGACCGGTGCTCCCGTCCACGTGATGCTCAGCCCGTCTCCGCTCGATCCCGCCGGCATCGACTGGCGGGTGACCACAGCAGCCATGCGCCTCATTCTCAGCGGCACCCTCAACGAGGCGGCCCACGGCTACGTGGAGGGGATCTACCCGAAGCTGCGGGGACAACGCATGTTGATCACGGGCGCGTCGGAGGCGGCCGGTCCCGAGCTGTTGAACGACCAGCCGCAGCTGGTCGAGCATCTGATCATGTTCGTTCGCCAGTACCTGGTCGGCCACCACCTCGAGTGGATCGCCGCCCACGCGGAGCAGATCGAAGCGGCCGGCCGCCGGCGTGCGACCGCCGGCGACGAGTGAAGGAGTCTGAACGTGGCGGTAGTCGACGCCCACCTGCACCTGTTCAAGGCCCAGAGCGACGCGTACCCGCGCGACGTCTTCGAGGGGATGACGCCGCCGGAGCGTGAGGAGCCGGCCGAGGAGTTCATCGAGGCGATGGAGGCGGCCGGCGTCGATCACGCAGTCATCGTGCCGCTGTCGCCGGGCGACCACTACCTCGCTGAGATCATCCGAGCGTTCCCCGGAAGGTTCGCCGGCGTGGGGGTCTACGACCCCGAGGCGGCCGACGGCGCCGACCAGGTCGCCCGTCGCGTCGAGACCACCGGCATCCAGGGACTGCGGTTCTACGGCTTCGGCGGGGAGGCCGGCCAGGATCCGGAGAAACTGGACGTGTTCCCTGTCTTGGAGGCGATGCGCGAGCACGATCTCAAGGTGTGGTTCTACGCCTCACCCGATCAGGTGCGCGTGCTCGATGCCGTGATGCAGCGCCTGCCCGGACTCCAGGTCGTCCTGAACCACCTCGGCTTCTGTCCCGACATCTGGATGGAGCTGGAGATCGACGACGACCGGCGGCCCCGGTTCGACATCCCGCTCCCGCCCGACAGCCTCGAACTCATCGAGGAGATGGCCGAGCGCCACGACGAGCATCTCTACGTCCACTTCTCGGGCCATTACGCCTTCAGCCAGGCGCCCTACCCCTACATGGACCTCCAGGTCACCTCGCAGCGGGTCTTCGAGGCCTTCGGCGCCGATCGGGTCATGGTCGCCTCCGATTGGCCGTGGATCCAGGACAACCCGGGGCATGCCGAGACGCTGGCGGTGATCGACCACCTGCTGCCGGACCTGAGCGACGCCGAGCGCGCCGCCGCCAAGGGCGGGACGGCCACGTCGCTGTTCCGGTTCTGACGAAGGGGTGCGGCTACGCCGCGCCCCAATCGTGCACCGCAGCGGCCAGCCGCGTGACCCCCTCGGCCAGGTCGTCGGGAGCCGTGGCGAAGGAGATGCGGACGAGGTGGCCGCTGGCCGGCCCGAAGGTCGACCCGGGTGCCACGGCGACGCCGCGTTCGGTCACGAGGCGCTCGCAGAACTCGGTGTCCGACAGCCCGGCCCCGCTGATGTCGGCAAGCAGGTAGAAGGCTCCCTGCGGTCGCACATGCGGGACACCGGCCTGCTCGAGGATGTCCACGACCATGTCGCGGCGTTCGTGATAGGCCTGTCGCATCTCGGCCACGACGTCCTGGGGTCCCGTGACGGCGGCGATGGCCGCCTTCTGCGCCGGGGCGTTGACACAGGACGTGATCGGTTCCTGGGCCTTGATGATGTACGGCGCCAGCTCGGCGGGGACCACCATGTAGCCGACCCGCCACCCGGTCATGGCGTACGTCTTGGAGAAGCTGAAGTAGGTGAGCACCCTCCCGTCGGTGTCCATCGTCGCCATCGACGTCGGCGGCTCCTCGAACCAGATCTCGTCGTAGACCTCGTCCGACAGCACCCAGAGATCGTGCTGCTGGGCGAGCGCGTACAGCTCTGCCAGGACCGAGGGCGGCGTCGCTGCGCCGCTCGGGTTCCCCGGGGTGTTGAGGACGATGGCCCGGGTGCGGTCCGTGATGTGCTGCTCGATCTGCTCGGCCCGGGGCACCAGGCCGTCCTCGGCCCGCATCGGGAAGATGGCTTGGCCGATGCCGAGGATCCCCATCATCAGCCCGTAGTTGGGCCAGGCGGGATCACCCACCAGCACTTCTTCGCCCGGATTCACCAGCGCAGCGAGCGAGCTGTAGAGGCCGCTCACCGAGCCCGGGGTGACGATGATCTGGTCGGCGGTGACGTCGAGGTCGTTCCGCTCGCGCACCTTGGCGGCCAGCGCCTCGCGCAGGGGAGGGATGCCCTGGTTGGGCGTGTAGCGGGTGAAGCCGTCGCGGGCCGCCTGGTCGGCGGCCGCGATGACGTGGTCCGGCGTGGAGAAGTTGGGCTCGCCGACCTCGAGGTGCAGGCAGTCCGGCACCGTCCAGGCCAGCTCCATGATCTTGCGAATGCCGGAGCGGGGGAGTGTCTCGACGGCTCGTGACGGTTTCATGTGACCTCCTCGACGTACCGTCGTTCGATCTTGGCCATGGCCGAATAGACCGGCGGCACCACCTGGCCGACCCTGACCGTGCCGACCGCTCCCAGCAGACGATACGCCTCGGGAAGTGAGTAGCGGCCGGTCAGTTCCATCCGCCTGGCCAGGTCGTCGTACGCGGCCCGCACCAATTCCTCGAGGTGCCCGGGCCCCGGGGCGACGCTGCCCCACTCGGATGCGGTGTTGACCTGGGGAAGGCCCGCAAAGTGCACGTCTTCGGGACGGCTCGCCAGGACACGCAGGCGCACGTCGGCTTGTGTCTCGATCGCCGATCGGTGGATCTCGGCGTCGCCCTGGGCGAGGTGAGCGTCTCCCAGCGCCAGCAGGGCGCCGTCGACGTTGGCACGCATCACGACGCTGCTCCCGGCGGCCACATCTGGCATGTCGACGTTGCCGAGGATGTCGCGACGCTGGTGGAAGCTCTCGATGCGGTCGCCGGCAGGTGCCACCCCGATGGTGCCGACGAACGGGCGCAGCGGTATGGACACCGGCCCGCCGGCCGTCGGGATCTCGACCCGATCGCCCTTGCGATGGCAGATGACCGTCTCGGCGGCGAAATCGGGGTGGAGGGTCGGGGTGGTGTTCATGTGGCCGAAGCCCCGCACGGGCGCCCCTTCGACATGCTCGATCTCGACCCGGATGCAGTCGCCGGCCTGGACGCCTTCGACGGCGATCGGCCCGGTCACCGGGTTGGCGCCGCCGATGCGATCCATGACGTCTGCCAGGGTCTCGTAGACGATCTCGGGGCCGGTGATCGTCCCGCTGTGGGCGTCCTCGGTCTCGACCACGAAGGTCTCGCCCTGATCCACGGTCACGACCGGCTCGGCGCTCGGGTCGAACCAATAGCCGATGGCGTCGCGCGTCACCCTGCGGATCGGCGCACCCCCTCGACGAACTCGCGCATCGCCCGGCCGAGGACCCCGACGTCGCCACAGGCGATCAGTCGGGCTCCCCGATCGAGAAACATCTGCGCGAAGGACGGATCGGGCACCGGGACGCCCATTGCCACACCGTGGGTCTGACAGGCATCCTGGACCCGGGCCGCTGCTTCCAGCACGCTGGGGTGGTCCCAAGCGCCCGGACGGTCGAGATCGACCGAGAGATCCGAGAGGCCCACGAACAGGCAGTCGAGCCCGGGCGTGGCCGCGATCTCCTCCACCGCCTCCACCGCCCGCATCGTCTCGATCTGAAGCGCCAGAAAGGTGGCCGCGTTGGCCGCCTCGACGAACTCACCCAGCGTGAGAGCGGCGCCGTAGCCGGTCCGCCGATTGCCGGCGGTGCCGCGGGTGCCGTCCGACCCGTACCGGGTGGCGGCGGCGATGTCCCGGGCCTGGGCGCCGCGCTCGACCTGGGCGACCATGACGCCGTGGGCGCCGATGTCCAGCGCCCTGGTGACGGTGTCCCGGGCGCCGTTGGAGATGCGCACGATCGGGACACACCCTGCGTACTCGGCCCCGGCCACCATGCTCGCCGCTCGCTCCCAGGTCACGGTGCTGTGCTCCATGTCGATGAGCACGAAGTCGCACCCCGCATGGCCGCACAGCTCTGCGACCTCGGGGGCGGGGATGCGGATGAAGGACCCGATCGCCACTCCGCCCGTCGCCAAGCGCTCCTTCAGGGGGTTCCCGGCCCGGACGTCGGGGAAGGTCATCAGACGATCGACTTCACTTCGGGGAAGTGGCAGGCGACGGCGTGACCGGGCGCGACGTCGACGAGCGGTGGCTCGTCGGTACGGCACACCTCCTTGTCTCGGCCCACCGGGCACCGCGTGTGGAAGCGGCACCCACTGGGCGGGTTCAGCGGACTCGGCACGTCGCCCTCGAGGAGGATGCGCGACCGCCGGCGCTGGTGCTTCGGGTCGGGGACCGGCACCGCCGACAGGAGCGCGTGGGTGTAGGGATGCATCGGCTCCCTGAACAGCCGGTCGGTGGTCGTGTGCTCGACGATCTTGCCGAGGTACATGACGGCGGTGTCGTCGCAGATGTGGCGGACCACGGCCAGGTCGTGGGCGATGAAGAGATAGGTGAGGCCGAGCTCGTCCTGCAGCTCGTCGAAGAGGTTCAACACCTGGGCCTGGATGGAGACGTCGAGCGCCGACACGGGCTCGTCGAGGATGAGGAAGTCGGGGTTGAGGGCCAGCGCCCGGGCAACTCCGATCCGCTGCCGCTGGCCACCAGAGAACTCGTGTGGGTAGCGCTCGGCGACGTTCGGGTTCATGCCGACCAGCCCGAGGATGTCGCCGACGGCGGCAGCCCGTTCCTGGGCGTTCATGTCGGTGTGGACCTGCATGAGCTCGCCGATGGCGGCGCCCACCGTCATGCGGGGGTTCAGCGACGCGAATGGGTCCTGGAAGACGATCTGCATCTGGCGGCGAAGTGCCCGGAGTTGCTTGCGGTCGGCGGCGATGATGTCGATGCGCTCGCGGCCGCCGTCATCGAGCATCCGGAACAGCTCGACCTCGCCCGAGGTGGGCTCGATCAGGCGGAGGATGCAGCGGGCCGTGGTCGACTTCCCACAACCCGACTCGCCCACCAAGCCGAGGGTGCGGCCGGAGACGATGTCGAACGACACGCCGGCCACTGCCGAGACGTCGCCCTCCTCGCCGCCGAACATGCCGCCGCCGATGCGGAACGTCTTGACGAGATCGCGCACCGACAGGGCCAGGTCGCCGGCGGCACCGTTGGGGCTCCCTCCCGTGTTGTCGGTCACCAGGCCTCCCGTCCATCTCGTCCGATCCGCGGCGATCGGCGCCCGTGCACAGCCGCCCGTGCAACGCCGCACAGCATTGTGGCGGGAGTCGCCGGGATCCGCCGCCGGCGGTCAGGATATTATAATCTTTGGCCTTGGCCCGCCCGGTGGGCCGAGCATGATCGACCGGACGGAGGGAGCAGGAATGTCGGAGGACTTTCGCGGGAAGCTGGGTGGGCTCGACACCGACGAGTTCAAGGCCTACCTCAACAGCGACGCGCTCGCCCGGCTCGCCGTGCTCACCCCCGACGGCGCTCCCTACGTGATCCCGGTCTGGTTCCATTGGGACGGCGAAGACATGTGGTTCGTGGGCCGGCAACGGTCGGTCTGGTGTGACTACATCAAGAACGACGGCCGGGTCTCGGTGGTCATCGACTCCGACCATTCCCCGCCGGACGAGTCCGGCAAGAAGATCGAGATCCCCAAGGTGTTCATGCAGGGCACCGCGGAGATCGTCGAGGAGCCCAACGTGGGTGGCAAGTGGGTCGAGATCGCCGAGCTGATGTCGTATCGCTACCTGGGTCCCAACGGCCCCGAGTACCTGCAGGGCACCATCAACCAGCCGCGCTGGCTCATCAAGATGACCCCGCATGAGATCAAGAGCTGGCAGGGGGTCGGCTGGGCCCGCAAGTACTGGGTCGAGGAGACCGGCGGGGCCACCTACGAGGAGGCGCACGGCGGCTGATCCGCTGGAGCTCTTCCGGCTCGACGGCCGCTCGGCGCTGATCACCGGAGGCTCTCAGGGTCTGGGCGCCACGATCGCCGAAGCGCTGTCCCACGCCGGAGCCAATGTCGCGATCATGAGCCGCGATGCCTCGGCGCTGGAGCAGCGGGCACACGCCATCGCCGGGACCACCGGCGGTCGGGTCGTCGCCATGCCAGGGGACGTCACCCGCGAAGACCACGTCGAGGAGGCGGTATCGGCGACCGTACGCGAGCTGGGCCGACTCGACATCCTGGTCAACAACGCCGGCATCAACGTGCGCGGTGCGATCGAGGAGCTGTCGCGAACCGACTTCGAACGGTCGCTGGCGGTCAACGTGACCGGTGCCTGGTCGATGTGCCGGGCCGCGGCACCCCACCTGAAGGCCTCCGGCGTCGGGCGAGTGATCAACATCGCCTC
>JBPEXB010000021.1:0-5757 GCA_052032125.1 Acidimicrobiia bacterium | reverse complement strand
CAGTTCCTGTGCCATCGGGACGACTTCGCCGAGTGGGCCGATGGCAAGTCGAGCCTGCGCATGGAGGACTTCTATCGCTGGCAGCGTCGCCGGCTCGGCTATCTCATGGACGGGGACGATCCGGAGGGCGGGAAGTGGAACTACGACCACGACAACCGGGAGCCTCCACCGTCCGACGGAGGCGAGTGGCCCGAGCCGCAGCAATCCCGCCTCGACGACCTGGACGACGACGTCCTGGCGAGCCTCCCTGACCAGCTCGTCGGCCAGGAGCCGGTGGGATGGTGGGCCACCTCACGTCGCTCGGCGCTCTCGCGGCTTCGTCACTTCCTCGAGCGGGCGCTCGAGGCGTTCGGGCCGTACGAGGACGCCATGCTGGCCGACAACTGGCACCTGGCGCATTCGATGCTGAGCCCCTACCTCAACATCGGCCTGCTGCTGCCCGACGAGGTCTGTGAAGCCGTCGAGGATGCCTATCAGGAGGGCAAGGTCCCGCTCAACTCGGCGGAGGGCATGATCCGCCAGATCATCGGCTGGCGCGAGTTCGTCTGGGGCATCTACTGGCTGTGGCCGGACCAGTGGGACGCCAACGAGTTCGACCATGACCGGCCGCTCCCGCCCGCCTGGACGGGCGATGCCGAGACCGACATGCGCTGTGTGGCCATCACCCTCGACGGGCTCGACCAGCGCGCCTGGATCCATCACATCCAGCGGCTGATGATCCTGTCCAACATGGCGAACCTGCACGGGGTCGAGCCCGGTGTCGTCCGGGACTGGATGCGGGAGCGCTACGTCGACGGTGCCGAGTGGGTGATGGGCCCCAATGTCATGGGGATGGGCCTGTGGGCCGACGGCGGGCGTATGGCGACCAAGCCGTATGTGTCGGGGGGTGCCTACATCAACCGGATGAGCGACTACTGCGGTGACTGCCGCTTCGACCCCAAGAAGCGGGTTGGCGAGGATGCCTGCCCGTTCACCACGCTCTACTGGGATTTCCTCCACCGCCATCGCGACCGTCTCGAAGACAACCACCGCATGGCCCGGCAGTACTCGACGCTCGACAAGCTGAAGGATCTCGACGAGCTGCTCGAGCGCGCCGAGGAGGTCCACGAGGCAATGCAGGCCGGAGAGCTCTGAGCCGCGACTCCGTCAGCCGGCGTCGAGACGGCCGGCGATCTGCGCCCAGGCATCGCTGGCCGGGTCGATGACGTCCCAATGGTCCGAGCCGGCCAGCTCCAGCAGATCGACCTCGTCGCCCGCTGCGCTCGCCGCCTCGGCGTAGCGGCGGCCGTGGTCGACCGACACGCTCTCGTCCTGGTCGCCGTGGACGACGAGCGTGGGGACACCGACTGGGACTTGGGCGGAGGGATCGACGGTCGAGCGATGGGCGGCGAGCTCGTCGCCGAGGAAGTTGGGGAGCGCGTCGTGGTCCTCCGGGAGGGTGTCGAGGTGCATCACCCCGCCCAGGGTGACCAGGCTCCGGACCGCCGAGCCGCTGTCCCGAGCGGCGAAGAAGCCCAGGTGCCCGCCCGCCGAGTGGCCGAGCACGGTGAGCGCGCCGGCGTCGACCGAGTCGAGATCCGCCGCTGCCTCCAGGCCGGCGGTGACGTCGGCCATCGTGGTGCGCCATCCCCCGATCGGCGGGATGCGCCGGTACTCGAGGTTGACGGTCGTGAAGCCGCGGGCGATGAGATCGATGGCCAGCGCGTCGAGCGTGTCGAGGGTGTACTGCTCACGCCAGAACCCGCCGTGCACGAGCACCACGGTCGGCTGAGGCCCCGATGCTTCGGTCGCGCGCACCTCGGCGTGCTGGTCGTCGGCGGGGCCGTACGACACCGTGGTGGGTGGGGACATCGCCAGGTGGTGGAGCCGGCGCAGCGCCGCCGTGTAGCCGTCGATGCCCCTCCCGAAGATCTGATACACGCAGGCCGGGCCGATACGCGACACCCGCCGCCAGGGCTCGCGGGCCCGGACGTTGGAGATGTGGATCTCGACCGTGGGGATCTCGACGGCCTCGATGGCGTCGTGGAGCGCATAGCTGGTGTGGGTGTAGGCGCCCGGGTTGAAGACGATGCCGTCGAAGACGCCCCGAGCGCCGTGGATGGCGTCGATCAAGGCGCCCTCGTGGTTCGACTGATAGGCCTCCAGGTGGTGGCCGAGCCCCTCGGCGGTGGTCCGGCACATCGCCTCCAGCTGGGGCAGGGTGGTGGTGCCGTACACCTCGGGCTCCCGGGTACCGAGCAGGTTGAGGTTGGGTCCGCTGAGCAGCAGGATGCGCATCGGGCGAGGCTAGCCAGCGGCCCGCGAAGGGCCACGAGGGCCGTGCCCGATCAATGTCTGGTGGCGACCGTCCGATACACCTGGTGGCGACCTCGCCGATGTCTCGCAAACGGAGGTGACTACTACCGTTTGCGGCGGCCGATATGGGCCTCACATCGGTAAACCTTCCGTTTCGCCTGCACGAGTTACGAAGTGACAAGGCTGGGGAGGTCGAGGTCCCGACAGGATATGTCCAGTCTGGCCAGGCCAGGTCAGCCGGAGTAAGAATGAGTATGGCTGAGCGCGGCCACGACAACGTGGTCACGATGCCAGAGGACTTCGATGTCTTCTACGAGCGGGAGTTCCGCTCGGTGGTGGCCCTCGCCTATGCCTTGTCAGGAAGCCGGATAGCGGCAGAAGATTTGGCACAGGAGGCGTTCATCGCTGCGCATCAACAGTGGGAGAAGGTCGGGCGGTACGAGTCGCCCGGCGCCTGGGTGCGCCGCGTCGTCTCGAACAAGTCGATCTCGCTCTTCCGGAAGCGCACGTCTGAGGCGAAGGCGTTGAGCCGTATCGCCATGCAACGCCAGACGGCGCTCCCCGAGCTGGCCGCGCCCGACGACGAGTTCTGGCAGATGGTCCGTGATCTCCCCAAGCGCCAGTCACAGGCCGTCGCCCTCCACTACCTCGAGGACCGTCCCGTCGCCGAAGTGGCGGAGATCCTCGAGTGCTCCGAGTCCACCGCCAAGGTCCACCTCCACAAGGCCCGCAAGGCCCTCGCCAAGCGCATGAAGCTGGCAGAAGAAGGCGCCGCATGAATCAGCAGAACCTCACCTTCGACGAACGAGCCCGCCAGGCAGCGGCCGGCGTCAAGGAAGCCGTCGACTCGGCCGACTTGCAGCTGTTCGCCGCCGGCATCCCGGCGCTGCGCACCGCCGAGCCCGCCCCCAGGGGCTTCCGTTGGTCGGACCGCTGGGTCGCGGCCGCCGGAGCGTTCGCAGCCATCATCATCGTGGTCGGCATCGCCCTGCTCCCGGGTCGCCTCTTCGCCCCGGACGGCGAGGTGGCCGCCACCACCCAGCCCACGGTGCCCGACTCGGTCGTCCTGCCCAGCAACGGCACGGGCGGCACCGACGGGACCGTCACCACGATCGAGGAGACCACCACGACGACCCAGGCCGAGGGCCCGACGACGGTCGCCGCCGACACGACGCCGCCGGAGCTGAACGTGATCAGCCCCGAGGACGGCGCCACCGTGAGCGGTGAGCAGTCCGAGACCGGTCGTGGGCTGCTGCAGTTCCACGGCACCACCGAGGTGGGCGCCAAGGTCATCGCCGCCGGGCAGTGGGAGGCCGACGTGGCCGCCGACGGGTCGTGGGAGATCATCCTGGGTCTGAACTCGGGCTCGAACATCGTCGAGTTCACGGCCATCGACGAGGCCGGCAACGAGACCAAGGTGCAGCTCACCGTGATCTACGAGCCGCCGGCCCCGACGACGACCACCTCGACCACCGAACCCGAGCAGGAGCCCGACGGGGAAGGAACGAGCGGCTCGACCGACTTCACGGCCACCGCCCAGTTCGGCGAGTGCGCGGAGATCCCGCCCTACGACGTGTACTGGGGCACCGCTCCGGCCGGTGCCAAGGTGACGATCAGCTCGGAGTACGGCGGAGGAACCGTCTACGCCGACGAGACGGGTAACTGGGAGATCCGGGTGGAGTTCCCCGAGGCTCCCACCGGCGTCGAGTTCCCGGTGACCGTCACCCACGTCGAGACCGGGCAGTCGAAGGTGTTCGGCTTCATCTCACTCGCCGAGGGCTGATCCCACTCCCACCAGATGCTGGCTCGCCAGCGAGTCGGCCAGCGATCGCTCTTCATCCGTGAACGAGCCGCTCGCCAACCCTCGGTCTCGCGCGAAGCGGCGGATGACGGCTGCTGCGGCCGACTCCCAGGTGACGTCGGCGAACATCGCCATCGTCCCGGTCGTGTCGGGGTCCCAGGCCAGACCGAGACACCGGTAGATGTCGATGAGGATGGACCGCGTGAGGTCCAGGTCGTCCACGACGATCACCCCGCCGACGTGGGCGGCTCCCGACACCAGGCGCTGGCCCACGCCCATCAGCTTGTGCGTCCCGGCGGCGCTGACCGAATAGCGTCCCGGGCAGTACTCGCCGGGCACCTCACCGATTTGGGCGTCGACGCCGGTGGCGGCGATGGCGTCCCGCAGGATGGTGCTCACGGCCTCGAACCGCTTTGTGACGTCTGGCTTGGGGTCGTCGGTGGGAATGGCCCAGGCGAAGGCGATCGTCTGCTCGTGGAACACCGCCGCTCGGCCGCCCGCCAACCGTTCGATCGGGGTGAATCCACGGTCCAACGCGGCGGCCACCGCCTCCCGGTACCCGGCGGAGACCGTGTCGTGCCGCCCGAACGCCACCACCCGGCCCGGACGATGGATCCGCAGCGTCTCGGGTGACCGCCCGGCCGCCACCTCCCGCAGCACGGCGTGGGACAGGGCGGTGTCGAGTGCCGCGTCTCCGGGTAGGTCGTCGTAGATGAGTCGAATCTCGCTCATGGGCGGCCACGTTACGCCCGATGCTGGGTTGCAGGAACTTCCAGCCCTCGGGGAACGTCGATTTGGTGTAATGGCCTGATGAGCACGACCAGAGGCATGCTCGCGTCGCTGTCGGCGACCGCACTGGTGCTCGCCGCCTGCGGCGGGAGCCCTCTGGAGCGCGCCGGTCAGGGCTCGACCGAGTGGATCGGCGAGGGAGCGCCCACGACGCTGCCGCCGATCGTGCTCGAGACCACGACCACGACCGTCGCCCCGCGGGAGACCGTCGGGCTGCAGCCCGCCGTGGGGCTCGACTGGCTCAACGACCGGCTCACCCCCTACACGGCCGAGACGCCGGACGAGGTGGTGGACCTCGTGTGGTCCAACTCGGCAGGGGCAGATTCCTACGTCCAGGCTCACCGCACGGCCATCTCGCGGGCCCTCCCCGGCGTGAAGTTCCCGGCCGCCATCCCCGACGACGTGCTGCACATCACCAGCCAGCTGGTGTTCACCACGGCCAGCGGCGACCTCGGGTCACCCTGGATCGCCGCCTTCGGCTTCTGGACCACCGCGCCCTATACCGAGCCCCGGTCGGTCAGCCAGTCGGTGGTGCTGCACGTCGGACGGTCGAGTGGGACCACCGCCGGGTGCGACACGCTGGCGCTCGGCGCCGGTGACCGATGCGGCGACGTCATGGTGGCCGGGCTCGGGCAGGCAGCGCAGATCATCGACACGGACGGCGTGACCCTGGCGTGGGACGACGGCCCGTACCGCTACGAGCTGTTCTATCGCACCACCGACGCCCCGGAGGTGGCCGCCTTCATCGCCGGGTCGATGATCGAGCTCACCGATCTCGAGACGCGGGCGGTGCTCGCCTATCGCGGCGTCACCTCGCGTATCTCGGCTGCCTCGCCACCGTCGGAGTGAGCCTCGCGCCCGGCATGGACCGG
>JBPEXB010000209.1:0-4320 GCA_052032125.1 Acidimicrobiia bacterium | reverse complement strand
GATCAGATCCGTTCGAAGTAGCGGCGCCGTTCCCAATCCGTGACGGCGGTTCTGAACGCCTCGTGCTCGGTCGTGAAGAAGTGCGCGTAGTGGTCCACCACGTCCCTGCCGAAGGCAGCGCGAGCTGCGTCGCTCGCTGCGAATGCGGCCGTGGCCTCGGCCAAGGTGTGCGCCACCCGGGAGAGATCCTTCGCCTCGTACGCATCGCCCGAGAACTCCGGTGGCGGCTCCAGCCGTTGCTCGATCCCCGCCAACCCGGCGGCCAGCGTGGCGGCATACGCCAGGTAGGGATTGCAGTCGGCGCCAGGGATCCTGCACTCGATCCTCAACGACGGTCCCGCACCGACCACCCGGAACCCGGCGGTCCGGTTGTCCTCACTCCAAGCGATACGTGTCGGCGCCCACGAACCGTCCTGAAACCGCTTGTAGGAGTTGACCGTCGGCGCATAGAAAACGGTGAAGTCGGGCACGTAGGCCATCCACCCGGCGAGGAACCAGCGGAACAGGTCGCTCCGCTCACCGTCGCTCGCAAAGAGGTTGGACTCTCCCTTCGAGTCCCACAGGCTCACGTGGAGGTGCGAGCTGCTGCCGGCCTCGTCGGTGTGGGGCTTGGCCATGAACGTGACGCTGACCTCGGCGGCGTCGGCCAACTCCTTCATGCCGTGCTTCATGAGGGTGTGACGGTCGGCCATCGCGAGCACGTCCGCGTAGCGGATGTTCAACTCGTGTTGACCGCGGCCCCACTCGCCTTTGGAGCTCTCGACAGGTATCCCGGAGGCTGCAAGGGCCCGGCGGGCTCGGCCGACGTAGTGCTCGACGCGAGCTCCCTGCAGCAGGTGGTAGTCCTCCAGGTACCAACCGGCCGGGGTGAGGTCGGCGTAGCCGGCAGCCGCCGCTGCTCGGTAGGAGTCGTCGAACAGGAAGAACTCGAGCTCCGACGCCGCCATGACCTCGAACCCCATGCCAGCGGCGCGTTCGATCTGACGACGGAGCAACGATCGCGGCGCCACGGGCACGAGCTCGTGGGTCGCCTCGTCGACCACGTCACACAGGACGACCACCGTCCGGTCCGACCAGGCCACGCGCCGGAGCGTGTCGAGATCCGGATGGAGGTGCACGTCGCCGTATCCGAGATCCCAGTTGGCGAAGGCATATCCGGGGACCGGTTCCATCTCCATGTCGACGGTGAGCAAGTAGTCACAGCCGTGTGTGCCGGCGAGGTCGCCGGCTACGAAGAACTCGGCGTCCAGGCGCTTACCCAGCAGCCGGCCGTAGAGATCGGTGAAGGCGAGCACCACCGTATCGACCGAACCAGACTCGACGTCGGCTGCGAGCGCTTCAGGTGTCATGGGTCCCTCCGGGTGGCACACCTCACGCAGCGACACGACGGACTCGGACGCTCCGGCCCACCACACACTGTCCGAATCTCCGTGTCACGCCGCGAGGTCGGTGCGAGCGTACTCAGTGGCCGCGCTCGGGGACTGCGCGCACGTCCGGCCGCCATCGGCGGATGACTCAACGGACGGAGGCTGCGGTCCGATACACCTACTGCCTTCGGTCTGACAGACTGTCGGCGACAACCCCACCGAGGCCCTCTTCGTGACCGCAGCCGACAGTTCCCCCACGCCCCCGCCCGCCGTATGGGCGAAAGGCCTGGTTCGTGATTTCGGGAAGAATCGAGCGGTCGACAACGTGGACCTGGCCATCCGGCCGGGTGAGTTCTACGGGCTGCTCGGGCCCAACGGAGCCGGGAAGACCACCTCGATCAAGATGATCGTCGGCTTGCTCCGCCCGACGGCCGGCACCGCCGGGATCGGCCGCTTCGACACGTGGGAAGAGCCGGTCGAGGTGAAGCGGCGCATCGGTGTCCTACCCGAGGAGTTCAACCTCTACGAGCGGCTCACCGGTGCCGAGCTGCTCGACTTCACCGCCGCCCTGCACGAACTCCCGAGGGAGCTGGCGGGTGAGCGTCGGGACGAGCTCCTGACCCTGCTGGACCTCCAGGAGGCGGCCAGCCGCATCATCGCCGACTACTCGCGAGGGATGAAGAAGAAGGTGGCGCTGGCGGCGGCCATCATCCACGCTCCCGAGGTGCTGTTCCTGGACGAGCCCTTCGAGGGGGTCGACGCCGTGTCCGCCCGGCTCATCCGCACGCTGCTGCAGCGGTACACGGACAGCGGCGCCACCGTGGTGTTCTCCTCCCACGTCATGGACCTGGTCGAGCGGCTGTGCACCCGCATCGGCATCATGACGGGAGGCCGGCTGGTGGTGGAGGCGACGCCCGACGAGCTCCGCACCACCTTCGACGTGAGCACGATGGAAGACGCCTTCCTGCGAGCCGTGGGAGCGGCGGAGACCGAGTCGGGCCTGGAATGGTTGCGCGCCTCGTCTGGCTGAAGTGGCGCCTGCTCGTCAACGGGCTTCGTCACGACCGCCAGCGACTCATCGGGTTCCCGATCCTCATGGTCTTCATAGCGGTCGGCGCGTTCGCGCTCGCCGCCCGCTACATGGACACCGCCGAGGGCCTCCCCGCTGCTTCTCTCGTCGAGTTCTCGCTCTGGTGTGCGCTGCTCGCCTGGATCGGATGGGCGACGCTGCCCGTCCTGCTGTTCCCCCTCGACGAGTCGTTGAGCCCCGCCAAGTTCGCGCTCGAGCCGCTCACCTCGCGACAGATGGTGACCGGCCTCACCGCCGCCGGTTTGGTCACGCCGCCGATCCTGCTGCCGGTGGTGCTCGTGGCCGCCAACCTCGGTGTCTTCATCGATGCCGGAGGTGCGGCCATCGCCGTGGTGGCCTCCGCCGCCCTCATCGTGCTGATGGTGATGGGCACCCAGGTCTTCTCGGCGATGGTCACGGCCATCCTGCGGACCCGGCACGGACGCGACATGATCTTCGTGATCATCGGCGCGCTCGGATTCGGCGTGTTCGTGCTCCAGCAGCAGGTCGCCAGGATCACCGGCGAGCTCGGGCTCGCCGCCGCCGTGGTCGAGTACCCGATCTCCGGCTTCTCGTGGCTGATCCCGCCAGTCGCTGCGCAGCGGGCCATCACCGAGGCGGCGGCCGGTGAGACGCTCGCCGGCCTGTCGTACCTGATCATCGCCGTCGCCTGGATGGTGGCGCTCGGCTGGGTCTGGTCGAAGCTGGTCGACTGGCTGATCACGACACCCGAGGCGCCGATGCGGGAGAGCACCACCTCGAGCCGAGGTCTGCTCAACGGCCGCCGCTGGTCGACCGTGACCGCCATCGCCGCCAAGGAGCTGCGCTTCTACTTCCGGGATCCCCGCATGCGCATGGTGTGGACCGGCGGCGTGGTGTTTCTCGGGATCCTGGCGGCGTCGCTGCTCGTCGGGTCGGCCCAGCTCTCCGTCATCCGCCAGACGCCGGCGCTGACGCTGACCGCCCCGGCCATCGTCCTGTTCGTGGGCCTGCCGATCGCCCTCAACCAGTTCGGCTGGGAACGCAACGCCGCTTCGTTCCTGTTCGCGCTGCCGGTCACGGCCCGCCAACTGATGCTCGGCAAGAACCTCGCCAGCGCTGCCGCCCTCGGTGCCGAGGCCGTGATCCTCACCATCCTCTTCGCCGCTGTCAGCAACGGGTGGCACATGCTGGGCTTCGCCCCGTTCTTGATCGTCACCGCCATCATGTGTCAGCTGGCGGTGGGCAACGTGATCTCGGTCATCACCCCGATGCGACTGCCCCCGATCGGCACCGACCTGTTCGCCCAGGCCACCGAGCAAGGATGCCTGGCGCTCGTCTCCCAGATGGGGGCCTTCGCCGCCATCGGCATCCTGATGATCCCGCCTGCCACGGTCTTCTCCCTGATGGCGGCCTTCGGCGTCACCGCCTGGAAGTTCCGCATCGGCTTCACCGTCGGCTCGGTCCTCTGGGGCCTGATCCTCTACCTCAGCGGCCTGTTCCTCGGCACGAGGATCCTGAACCGGAGGCTCCCGGAGATGGTCACAGCCGTCCAAACCGTCTGATCTTCGATCAGCCGGTTTGGGTACTGGGTACCGGGTACCGAGTACGGCGACGGGAGGCTGCGAAAACGCACCGACTGCCGAGTAGCCGCGTCAAGCGGACGAAGATCGCGCCTGACCCCCAGCCACCTACTCCGGAGGCACCAACAGAGCCGCGGTACCCGGTACCTGGTACCAGGTACGGCGACAGCTGGCCGCTCAAACGACTCGACTGACGAGTAGGCGTCGTGGCCGGGCAGAGACCCCTCGTCGTGACAGACCCTCTACTCCGCACGCACGAACCTTCAGCGGCCGCGGTCGCGGTACTCCCGTACCCAGTACCTGGTACTCCTAGGAGTGCCGA
>JBPEXB010000208.1:0-4293 GCA_052032125.1 Acidimicrobiia bacterium | reverse complement strand
CGACCACGCCGTGACGCTGCACCGGCTCCTCGATGCGCTGCAGAAGTCCTCCGACGAAGGCCGTTCCGTCACGCTGGGGTGACCGGCCGGGGGGGACCCCTGACGCCCCGCTCTCCGCCATCAGCCGCGGCGGATCGGGCGAGCTGAGGCGACAGGTCGTGCGAGCGCCCGTTCCCGAGCGAACACCGCGAGGCCGGCGCCGGCGATGAGCGCGACCCCGATCCACACAGCCGGATTGGGCACCTCTCCGAACACCACCCAGCCCCAGAAGATCGCCAGCGGCAGCGCCACGTACTCGTAGGACGCGACGACGGCGGCCGTGCCGAGTCGGTAGGCCTGGCTCAACGAGTAGCCGATGAAGGCCGACATGAGCCCGAGCACCGCGAAGATCCACAGGTCGCCCGTCGCCGGCCACACCCAGGCCCGGAGCAGGAACTCGAGCGCCTCGCTCCGGCTCTCCCCGGCGAAGCGGCCGTCACCGGCGATCAGAAAGAAGGCGGCGCTCACGACGATGAACGTGCCCTGGATGTAGATCGCCATCGCAGACGCCTTGGATCGTCCACCGAGTTTGCGGGTGAGCACCTGCATGCCGGAGTAGCAGGCGGCTGCAGCCACTGGCAGGAGCAGGTTCCACCGCGGGATGCCACCCCAGTCGACGCCCGGGGCCATCATGACCCCTACGCCCATGAGCCCGACCACGATCGCGATGAGCCGGGGCGCGCCGATCGGCTCGCCCAGCACGGGGATCGCCAGCAGGGTGATGAACAACGGCGCCACGAAGAAGAGGGCGGTGGCGGCGCCGAGCGGCATCACGGCGAGGGCGGCGAAGAAGGTCATGTTGGCGACCACGATCAGCAGGGCTCGCAGCGCGTGGAGCGCCGGGCGGTCGGTGCGCAGCAGCTGCAGGCCGCCTTCCATTCGCAGGAAGGCGAAACTCGCCGTCAGCCCGATCGCAGATCGGACGAACACCATCTGATGCAACGGGTAGCCGTCGGACAAGAACTTGATCAGCGTGTCGTTGACGGTGATGCACAGCATCCCGACGAGGATGAAACCGATGGCACGCGTCTCGAGGTTCAAGCGGCACAACCTATCGGCGAGTCGTTGATGCGGGCGGCATCGGGGTCGTGACTGGTTCGCAGGAGCCATGCATGGCGAGAGCGCCTGGTCCTCGGAACCCGGCCTCGACTCAGATGGCGCCGTCGCCAGTCGCTGCCGAGAAGCAACGAGGCATGAGCAGCGGGGGCACGTAACCTCTTCGGGTGACCTGGACCAAAGACCCTCGGGTCGATGAGTACATCGATGCCCTGCCGGCGTGGCAGCGAGAGATCTGCCAGCAGGTGCGGCGGCTGGTCCACAGTGTCGATCCCGAGGTCCAGGAGACCGTGAAGCGACGGATCCAGCCGTATTTCGTCCTCGAGGGGAACATCTGCGCTCTCCTGGCAGCCAAGACCCATGTCAATGTCTTTCTCTACGACGGTGCGATCGTCCCCGACCCCGAAGGCATCATCACGGGCGGGCATGACAACAAGACCGCGAGGACGGTGGCGGTGCATGAAGGCGAGAGCCTCCCAGAGAAGCCGCTGGCGGCGATGTTCGCTCAGATCATCGCCAACAACCGAGCAGGTGGATGGCGCAAGCTGAAGAAGGAACGAGGGCTCGACCAATGAGATGGGGAGCCTGACCAGAGAGTTCCTGGCTTCGGCAGAGCCGAAACCGCAAGGAACGGAAGGGCCTTCCGTTCCCGTGGGCGAGAGAGGACTCGAACCTCCACGGGCTTATCGCCCACTGGGTCCTGAACCCAGCGCGTCTACCAATTCCGCCACTCGCCCGAGTGGGTCCTGCGGCGGCATGGCATGCCGCCTCGGAGCTTCGACGCAGGCGAAGCTCAACGAACTCGATCGCGTCGAGTTCGCATGGTACCGGTGGCTGCCCACGCGAGCCAGATCGATTCGGTGGCCGAAGCCGTCGCCCCGACGTACGCTCGACCCATGGCCGAGACGTTCACCGCCGGCATCGAGCTCTTCGGCAAGACCGCCACCGGCTTCCACGTGCCACCGGCCGTCGTGGAGGCGCTCGGCGCCGGGAAACGACCTCCTGTGGTCGTCATGCTCAACGGCCACACCTACCGATCGACGATCGCCCCCTACGGCGACGATTTCTTCTTGCCGCTCAACCGGAAGAACCGGGACGCCTCGGGTCTCGCTGCCGGAGACACGGTCGAGGTGACGATCGAGCACGATGACGAACCGCGGGTGATCGAACCGCCGGATGACTTCGCCGACGCGCTCAGCCGCAACGAGGCCGCTCGGGCCACGTTCGAGGCGTTCTCCTACAGCCACCAGCGCGAATACGTGGAGTGGATCGAGGACGCCAAGAAGCAAGAAACTCGCGATCGGCGGATCGCCAAGGCCCTCCAGATGCTGGCGGAGGGCCGCACGCACCGCTGATGCGTCGTTTCACCAACCTGGCCCTCGCCTTCCTGCTCCTGACGGCGCTCGCCACCGGCCTCGTCACCCAGGGAATCGGGACGTCGCCGGGTCGGATCGCCTCGTTTCTCCACGGCGCTGCGGGACTCGGCTTGCTGGTGCTGGTCCCCTGGAAATCGATGGTGGTGCGCGGCGGGGTTCAGCGTCGCGGGATCATCCTGGCCTCCTGGTCGCTGCTGGCGACCACGCTGATCACCGTTGCGTCGGGTCTGGCGCAGGCCGGTGGGCTGCTGACGATGGTCGGTCCGCTGGGCATCATGCAGGTGCACATCGGCGCGGCAGTGCTGACGACGATCCTGCTGGGTGCCCACTACCTCCGCCATCCGGTCCGACCCCGGCGCGTGGACCTCGCTCGGCGCAACCTGCTGCGGCTGGCCTCGGTCGGGCTGGGGGCATCGGCGGCGGTGGTGGCGCTCGATGGTGCGGCGCACGCGGCGGGCTGGCGACGGTCGGAGCGCCGCTTCACCGGGTCGCACGAGCGGGGGTCGGGCGATCCGGCGGCCATGCCGGTCACCCAGTGGTTTCTCGATCAGGTCCCGGCTGGCGCCCACGACACGATCACGGTCGGCGGCAAGGACTGGACCGTCGACGCGTTGCGGAGCCTCCGCTCCGACGCCATCGACGCCACCCTCGACTGCACCAGTGGCTGGTACTCGACCCAGAGCTGGCGTGGGATACGGCTGGACCGGCTGCTCGGCGACGTGACCGCGCGGTCCATCGAGATCACGTCGGTGACGGGCTATGGGCGCCGGTTTCCGGCCCGGGACGTGGGGCAGCTCTGGCTGGTCTTCGAGGTCGGTGGTGCGCCGCTCAGTCGCGGGCACGGGGCGCCTGCCCGGCTCGTGGCGCCCGGGCGACGCGGGTTCTGGTGGGTGAAATGGGTCCGGTCGATCGAGACGTCGGACGTTCCGGCCTGGCTACAGGTTCCGTTCCCGCTCAGATGACCGGCACCGTGGCGTCGAGCCACGCCCGGGTGATCGTGTCCTCGATCCGCCAGATCTCGCGAGACGGCGCCGGCAGGCGGACAGTCAGACACACGGTGGTGGCATCGGTCACCTTGGCGAGCACGAGCGGCTCGATGACCGGCATGGTGATGGCATAGCGGCGGGCTCGGTCCTCCATCGCCGTGCGGGCGTCGTCGAGGTAGGCGGCGCTGATCTCCATCGCCTTGGCGAGCAGCAGGCGTTCGGCGTCCGCCCAGCGGTCACAGGGCACGAGCACCGAGAACGAATGGAGCACGTAGTCGCTGCCGGCGGTCTCGTTGAGCACCGCCTCGGTGAGCAGCACGTTGTTGGGGATGACGATCGTGCGTCCGGTGCGCAGATGAGTCGGGCCGATCTCGAGCAACGTGGTCTGCGTGAGCGAGTGATCGATCACGTCGCCGCGGCTCTCGCCCACGGTGATGCGATCACCGATCTGAAACGCGCCAGAGGATGCTCGCTGGAGCGAGGCGGTGAAGGAGGCGATGGTCTCGCGCATGGCGATCACGACGGCGACGGCCACGGCGACCAGGGACAGGGCGGCGGTCCGCAGTTCGGCTGACCAGATCGCCACGATGACCGCCGCCGCCGCCACGAGGGCGACGGTGCGGATCCGGGCATACGCGCGTCGGACCGCAGCGTCGGAGGACCAACGCGAGCGGGTCAGCGCATGGCGGGCGAACCAGGGAGCGGCGATGGCGGCCACCAGGGCGATGGCGGTGGCCAGCGCTTTGCCGGTGGGGTCGTCGAAGAGGGCAGAGAAGTCAGGCATGACCGGAGTCCAACGTCGAGTGCCGCGTTCCGGTTCCAGGTCCCGGAGCCCG
>JBPEXB010000207.1:0-18793 GCA_052032125.1 Acidimicrobiia bacterium | reverse complement strand
GCCGACATCGGGAGGGGAGAGGTAGATCCGTGCCATCGCGGCCAACGCTACCGCCGCGGATGCGGCAGACAAGCGACGGGCGCCAGCCTGGTTACATGCCGGCCATGCCACGCGCCGTCATACTCGTCACGGTCCTGGTGCTCGCTGCCTGCAGCGGCGGGACCGGCGCCGATCCAACGACCAGTGCTGCGCCGACCGAGCCTTCGACCACGACCGCGGTGAGCCTCCCGTCGACGACGGTCGCAGCCACGTCGACGTCTGTCGCGACGACCTCGACCACCGAACCCGGTCCCCGCTACGAACTGGTCGATGCCTTCGGGGAGCCGCCGGTCGTGACCGTCCTCGACCCGGGTGCGGAGCCGCGGCGGGTGCTCGCGCCGGCGTTCGACGTTGGCGACACGACGACCTCCGACATCGAGTCGTCGTTCACCACCGATCAGCGACTCAACGATGAGCCCGTGGTCAGCTCGGAGTTGTCGCAGTCCTTCTCGGTGCAGACGACCGTCGTCGAGGCGTTGGACGACGGGCACGTCATCGAGACGACCGTGCTCGAGGTGAGCGTGGAGACGAACGACTCCCGGGTTCAGCGGACGCTCGAGCAACTCTTCGCCTTCCTGCCCGGCGTCTCGACCTACGCGCTGACGGCGGCAGACGGGAGCGTTCTCCGCCAGGACGTGTCGCAGATGACCGACTTCCTGAACGCCTCGGCGCAGAACCTCGATCTGTCGTCGATCGCTGCGCTCGTTCCTCCGCTCCCCGCCGAACCGGTCGGGGTGGGCGCGGTGTGGACCGTGGAGACCGAGTTCGTCCAGGAACTGCTCTCGTTCCGCCAGGTGACCACCTACACGCTCACCGACCGGGCAGGCGATGTCGTCACGCTGGACGTGACGATCGATCAGGTGGTCCAGAACCCGGAGACGCTCGGTGTGGGTCTGGAGGGCGCCGAGGTCGCCTACGTGGCCGCCGGCACGGGATCGATCGAGATCGACCTGGCCGGACCGGTGAGGATCAACTCGTCGACCACGCTCACGCAATCGATCGACATCAGCGGCCAGGCCGAGGGCGAGGCGATCGCCTACGTCACCGAGAACGTGATCGGCCTCACGGTGGTCACACCCTGATCAGCCGGTCGCCATGTCCTTGAGCACAGTGTGGAGGATCCCGCCATTGCGGTAGTAGTCCACCTCGACCGGCGTGTCGATGCGAGCGATGACGGTGAACGTGGTCTCCGTGCCGTTGGGATGGCGAGCGGTGACCTGGACCTCCTGGCGCGGCCGCAGCGAGTCGTCGACGTCGATGTCGAACGTCTCGGTCCCGTCCAGCCCCAACGAGTCGGCGTCCTGGCCTTCGGAGAACTGGAGCGGCAGCACTCCCATCCCGATCAGGTTGGAGCGATGGATGCGCTCGTAGGAGGCTGCGATCACCGCCCGGGCGCCCAACAGGAACGTCCCCTTGGCCGCCCAGTCGCGGCTGGAGCCCATGCCGTAGTCGGTCCCGGCCAGCACGATCGTCGGGGTGCCGGCATCTCCGTAGCTGAGCGAGGCCTCGTAGATGCTCTTGACCTCACCGTCGGTGAAGTCGGTGGTCCAGCCGCCCTCTGTGCCGGGGGCCAGCTGGTTGCGCACCCGGACGTTGGCGAAGGTTCCTCGCGTCATCACCCGGTCGTTGCCTCGTCGCGAGCCGTAGCTGTTGAACATGAGCGTCGGCACACCCTGCTCCTGGAGGTAGCGACCGGCCGGCGAGTCGGCGGCGATCGATCCTGCCGGGGAGATGTGGTCGGTCGTGATCGAGTCGCCCAGCTTGACCAGCACTCGGGCGCTGCGAATCGGCTCGATGGTGCCCGGCTCCGTCGTCAGCCCCTCGAAGAACGGGGGCTCCTGGATGTACGTGCTCTCGGGATCCCACTCGTACAGCGCCGATTCGGGCGTGTCGATCGCCCGCCATTCGTCCGATCCGTCGAAGACCGATGCGTACTGCGTGCGGAACTGCTCCTGGGAAATCGACGCGGACACGATGGCGTCGATCTCGCTCTGTGAGGGCCACAGCTCCGAGAGGAACACGTCGTTCCCGTCCTGGTCCTGGCCGATCGGGTCGGTCGTCAGGTCGATGTCGACCGTGCCGGCCAGCGCGTACGCAACGACCAGCGGCGGCGAGGCCAGGTAGTTGGCCCGCACGTCGGGCGAGATGCGGCCCTCGAAGTTGCGGTTGCCCGACAGCACCGACGCCACCACCAGGTCGCGTTCGTTGATCGCCTGGGAGATCGGGTCGGGCAGCGGTCCCGAGTTGCCGATGCAAGTCGTGCACCCGTACCCGACCGTGAAGAACCCGGTCGCCTCCAGGTCCTCGGTGAGCCCGGCGCGGTCGAGGTAGTCGGTCACCACTTGCGAGCCCGGCGCCAGCGAGGTCTTGACCCACGGCTTGCGGGTCAGGCCGCGAGCGCGAGCCTTGCGGGCCACCAGTCCGGCGCCGACCATGACGTCGGGATTGGACGTGTTGGTGCAGCTCGTGATGGCGGCGATCACCACCGCTCCGTCGTGCAGGTCGAACGTCGCGCCGTCGAACTCGACACCCGAAGCGCCGTCGGGGTTGCCGTGACCGTCGAAGGTCGTGTCCAGGTCCTTGCGCCACTGTGACTTCATGGCGGAGAGATCGATCCGGTCCTGCGGGCGACGCGGTCCGGCCAGAGCCGGCTCGACGGTGCCCATGTCGAGCTCCAGCGTGGAGCTGTAGACGATCTCCCGATCGTCGTCTCGCCACATGCCCTGGAGCCGGTAGTACTGCTCGACGGTCTCGATCAGGTCTTCGTCGCGACCACTCAGGCGCAGGTAGGTGAGCGTCTGGTCGTCGACCGGGAAGAACCCACAGGTGGCCCCGTACTCGGGCGCCATGTTGGCGATCGTGGCCCGGTTGGCGAGCGGCATGTCGGCCAGGCCGGGACCGTGGAACTCGACGAACTTCCCTACCACACCGTGGTTGCGCAGCATCTCGGTGACGCGCAGGACGAGATCCGTGGCCGTCGCGCCCTCGGACAGTCGCCCCGTCAGGCGGAAGCCGACGACTTCCGGGATCAGCATGTAGATCGGCTGGCCGACCATGGCCGCCTCGGCCTCGATGCCGCCCACGCCCCAGCCCAGCACGCCCAGGCCGTTGATCATGGTGGTGTGGGAGTCGGTGCCCACGAGCGAGTCCGGGTAGAGCTCCGAGCCGTTGTCCCAGACGACCTTGGCCAGATACTCGAGGTTGACCTGGTGCACGATGCCGGTGGCGGGCGGCACGACCCGGAAGTTGTCGAAAGCGGATTGGCCCCACTTCAGGAACTCGTAGCGTTCCTGATTGCGCTCGAACTCCTTCTGCGAGTTGATCTGCAGCGCCATCCCGCTGTTGAAGGCGTCGACCTGGACCGAGTGGTCGATGACGAGGTCGCAGGCGACCAGCGGGTTGACCTTCTGAGCTGCGTCGGCGTCGCCGGTCATGCGGACGATCGCCTCGCGCATGGCGGCGAGATCGACCACGGCCGGCACGCCGGTGAAGTCCTGCAGCACCACCCGTCCGGGGGAGAAGGGGATCTCGGTCTCGGGCACCTTGGTGGCGTCGTAGGAGGCGAGGGCGATGACATCTTCCTCGTTGACCACGTGGCCATCGCAATTGCGCAGGGCGGCCTCGAGCAGCACTTTGATGGAGTAGGGAAGGGTGTCGACGTCGCCGTGGTCGCGCAGCGCGTCGAGGCGGTAGACGGTGCGGTCGCCGAGAGCGGTGGAGAGCGTCTCGGCGGCGCCGAAGAGGTCGTTGGTCATGGGATTCAACTTTCGTCGTCCTGTCACCGAGTGTACCGCCGGCCAGGATTCGCCCCTTCAGACCGATCCCGCGAAGAACAGCATTTCTTGCGTTGGGCGAAACCCCGTCGCCCGGTGCCCGCTGTCCGGTGTCCGGTGTCCGGTGTCCGGTGCCCGGATCCCGGTGCCTGGTGCCCGGTGCCCGGTGCCTGGTGCCTGGATCCCGGAGCCGGGTGTGAGCGGTTCTCGAGGCGTAGGGCTGAGGGGTCACCCGCTCTCGCGTTCGAAGCGTCGGCGGTGTCGCTTGATGAGTCCGACGAGCATCCGCCGGATGGTCCCGCAGGCCGCGATCGCCTCGTAGACGGTTTCGTCGTCGAAGAAGCCGAGTTCCCCGCCGACAGTGATCAGGGACTCGACCTCGTTGCATGAACCCTTTGCGATGTCCAGGAAACGCACGTAGTCCCGAGAGGATCCTCGCCCAGCACCCTCCGCGATGTTCGCCGACACCGACACGGCCGCCCGCCTGATCTGCGACTGGAGTCCGAACACTTCGGAGCGGGGGAGGCCATCGGTTGCCTGGTACGCGAACCGGGCGAGCTGCACCGCCTCGTGCCAGACACGAAGAGACCGGTAGTTGAGCACCCGACAGTCATATCAACCACCCCCGTAGATGGAAGCCCCTCGTCCTGGTCGCTTCCCTCCGGGCATCCGGGTTCCGGGTCTCGGGCGCCGGGCTCGGTGCCCCCGGGCATCGGGTCCCGGGTCTCGGGCGCCGGGTTCCGTCTCCCTGGGCATCCAGTCCCGGCCGAACGCCGAGCGGGCGTCGAGCGTTTAGCCTCCGGCGCATGTCAGCCGACCTCATTCGCATCGCCAATTGTGGGGGATTCTGGGGGGACGATCCGACGGCGGCGGCTCGGCAGGTGCGGGGTGGTCCGATCGACTACCTGGTCATGGACTACCTGGCCGAGGTCACCATGGCCATCCTCCACAAGCAGATGGCCCGCGATCCCGAGCTGGGCTACGCCACCGACTTCATCGTGCAGCTGCGCGACGTCCTCGTCGAGGCGGTCGAGAAGGACATCACGATCATCTCCAACGCCGGCGGGGTGAACCCACTGGCGGCCCGCGATGCCGTCGAGAAGCTGGCCGCCGATCTCGGGGTTGCCGACCGCGTGCGAGTGGGTGTCGTGGTCGGGGACGACATCTATCCACGCCTCGACGAGATCATCGCCGGCGGTGAGGAGCTGCGGAACCTCGACACCGGCGCCCCGATCTCCGACGTCCGCGACGAGATCCTGTCGGCCAATGTGTACCTCGGCGCGGCTCCCGTCGTGAAGGCGCTGGAGATGGGGGCCAACGTCGTGATCACCGGCCGGGTGACCGACACCGGGGTCACGCTGGCCCCGATGATCCACGAGTTCGGGTGGTCGCCTGGCGACTGGGACCGCATCGCCTCGGGCATCGTTGCGGGGCACATCATCGAGTGCGGTCTGCAGGCGACGGGCGGCAACTTCACCGACTGGCACAAGGTGCCGTCGTGGAAGGACATGGGCTACCCGATCGTCGAGGCCCGCGCCGACGGCAGCTTCACGGTCACCAAGCACCCGGGCACCGGAGGGCTGGTGTCGGTGCACACCGTCACCGAGCAGCTCGTGTACGAGATGGGTGGTCCCGACTATCTCGCCCCCGACGTGACGGCTCGTTTCGACTCGATCCAGCTGCTGCAGGACGGGAACGATCGGGTCTCCGTGCAGGGCGTGGTCGGCGAGCCGCCTCCCGACAAGCTGAAGGTCTCGATCTCCCACCGTAACGGCTACCGAGCGTTCGGGAGGCTGCTGATCTCGGGCCCCGATGCCCTCGCCAAGGCCCGCCACGTCGAGGAGGTGTTCTGGGAGAGCGCCGGCGGCCGTGACCTGTACGAGGACGCCCGCGGTCAGCTCATCGGGTGGGACGGGACCCATCCGCCGCTCGATGGGGTGGGCGAGCCGGGTGAGGTGATTCTGCAGCTCGGCGTCCGCGACGACGACGCCGAGAAGATCCGCACCCACTTCGCGGCCCAGCTCGTTCCCAAGGTGCTCGGCACGATCCCGGGCATCACCTATCTGGCCGACCAGGGCCGTCCCCGACCCTCGGAGGTCGTCGGCTACTGGCCGGCGCTGATCGGCCGGGAGGCGGTCGAGGTGGAGGTGATCGTTGGCGACGAGCGAGTGTCGGTGCCGCCCGACATCCCGGACGGGCCGCAGTCGGCGACGTTCGTCCCGGCCGGCGTGGTCGCCGACGCCGAGCCGTCGGGCAGCGAGGTCACGGTCCCGCTGTCAATCCTGTGTCTCGCCCGGTCCGGGGACAAGGGCGACACGGCCAATGTCGGGGTCATCGCCCGGTCGCCGGCCGTGTACGGATGGATGCTGGAGCACCTCACGTCCGAGTTCGTCGCCGACCGTTTCGAGGGCGTCGTGCACGGTGACGTCGAGCGGTTCGAGGTGCCCAACCTGCTGAGCCTCAACTTCTTGCTCCACGAGAGCCTCGGGGGCGGCGGAACCCGTTCGCTGCTCGTCGATGCGCAGGGCAAGACCTTCGCCCAGTTCCTGCTGGCGACGAATGTGACGGTGGATCAGGCGCTCGTCGACTCGGTCGACGACGTCAGTGGCTGACCTCGGTCACGCAAGCGTCGTCGGCCTTCGTGTGGGGGAACACCACCGGCTCCCAGGTGGTGTCGACCGAAGCCATCAGACCGGCGATCAAGCCCTGGTCGAGTGAACAGACCACCTCGGGATGCTGCATGGCGGTCTCGCCGAACGGGCAGCGGCTGGTGACGAGCCGGCTGCGCTCCACGTCCGCCTCCATGTGAAAGCCCATCCCGGTCATGGCCAGCGCCACCGCGCGGACAGACTGGCCGAATCCCTCGTCGGTGGGAAGCCCGATCTCCTCGGCCACCTCGGACCCGTAGCGGTAGCCGACATCTCTGGCCACCGTCGCCGCCGACTCGGGCCCCAGCTGGTCGATGACCTCCAGCAGCAGGGTGGTGAGCAGGTCCATGCGTCGCGACGGGTAATGGAGCTCGATCTCCTTGGCCGACGGCGTGTAACACTTGGCGGGCCGTCCGGCACCGGGTCCCGATCGCCCCGACGGCCGCTTGCGGGTGACGGTCAGGTAGCCATCTTGCGCCAGCCGGTCCAGGTGGTGGCGCGCCACGTTGGGGTGGATGTCGAACATGTCGGCGATCTGTCCGGCGGTGAGGGGCTCGGGCGACTCGCGGACGGCGATGTACACGCCGCGTCGGGTGGCGTCCCCGAGGCTGCCGGCGAGCTCTCCGAGCTCACGGTCGAACCGTGCTGTATCCATGCCTCGCCTCTTCGCATCCACGTTCGCACACTGTTCGCATAGAAGGCCGCATGCATGCGCCGGTGATGGCGGATGGCTGCATTCGCGCCCTCACTATAGTGACCGGCGTCCTTCTAAACACTACCGGGATGGGTGAATCCGTGGTCGACATCGACCGTCTCGAGGCTGCGCTGGGGGCGGTGATCGATCCGCTTCTCAACCGGCCGCTCTCCGATCTGGGCTTCGTCCGCGAGGTGAAGTCCAAGCGGCGGGGGGCGGCGGTCGTGGACCTGCTCCTGCCGGTCCCCGGGCCGCTCGGACAGGAGCTGATCGATGCCGTGACGGCGGCCGCCCAGTCGGTCGAAGGCGTCTCGTCGGTGCGGGTCGACTCCGAGCTGATGACCGACGACGAGCGCGAGAGCCTCATGGCCCGGGTGCGAGGCGAGAAGCGGCAGGTCGGTGGTCCTGGCTCGTCGACGTTCGTCGTGACCGTCAGCTCCGGCAAGGGCGGGGTCGGCAAGTCCTCGGTCACCACCAACCTGGCCGTGGCGCTGGCCGCCGACGGTCATCGCGTGGGTGTCATCGACGCCGACGTGTGGGGCTACTCCATCCCCAAGATGCTCGGGGCCGAGGGCGCGCCGTTCGTCGTGGCCGACTCGATCATCCCCCTTCGAGCGCACGGCGTGTCGGTCATCTCGATCGACTACTTCGTACCCGAGGACCAGGCCGTCATCTGGCGGGGCCCGATGCTTCACAAGGCGCTCGAGCAGTTCCTGGTCGACGTCTTCTGGGACGAGCCCGATTTCCTCCTGATCGACATGCCGCCCGGCACCGGTGACATCGCCATCTCGATCTCCCAGTTCCTCCCGCGTTCCCAGATGCTGCTGGTGACGACGCCGCAGCCCACCGCCCACCGGGTGGCCTCGCGAGCCGCGTTGATGGCCGACAAGGTGGACCAGAAGGTGATCGGGGTCGTCGAGAACATGAGCTGGTTCACCGGCGACGACGGCACGCGCTATGCGATCTTCGGTGAGGGTGGGGGAGCGTCACTCGCCGAGCAAGTGGGTGTCGACCTCCTCGCGCAGATCCCCCTGCTGCCGGCGATGCGAGCGGGCGCCGACGTCGGCGATCCGGTGGCCGTGGCGGCACCCGACAGCGAAGTGGCCAAGGCGTTCGCCGAGTTGGCCGGCGTGATCGCTGCCCGCCGGCCCAAGATCCGCACGCATCCGGAGCTGGTCATCGGCTGACCCGGCCGCGCCCGGTCAAGCTTTCGACGCGAATGCCGATGTGCCCGCATGGGGCACGACACGTCGAACACGAACACCTCGGTCGCATCACTGTGCCGGGTGCTGTTCGGCGTCGCCACGCTCACGCTCGCTCTCTCCGTGTGGTTCAACTCGGCCGTGCACGACCCTCAGGCCGTGGGGCCCGCCGTCGAAGGCCTCTTGGAGAGCGCCGACACCGTGGGGGTGGTGCTGGCGGAGACGGCCGAGGCGGTGTCCGAGGCGACCGGCGTGCCGGCTGGTCCCGTCGAGGAGGCGCTGATCGCCGCCTGGGCGACCGATGCCGCCGGCGAGACACAGGCCCGCCTGGCCGCGGCGGTGGTCGGCGCGGCTGCTGCGCCCGAGGACGCCCGTATCGTCGATCTGACGCCGGTGATGAGCCCGCTCATCGAGGCGGCGACCGGGGAGATGTCGCCTGGTGGTGTCCCTGCGCCGGAGGCGATGGTCGACGCGTTCCTCACCGACGTCGGCTCCACCGTGGTGATCCTCGACGCCGATCGGGTGCCGCTCGTCGAGAGCATCGTGGGCGCGCAGGCGTCGTCCAGCATCGTGCTCGGCGCTTCGATGGTCCTGGCCGTGGTGTCGGCGCTGGTGTCGCTGGCGCTGGTCACCGATCGCTCGCGGCGGCTGATGGCGATCGCGGTGACCTTCGGGCTCGTCCACCTGGCGGTGGCGGGCGGTTTGCGAGTGCTTGGCTGGCTGGTGCCCGGCATGATCGGCTCACCCGACCTGGCCGCTGGCGCGCAGAACGCGCTCACGGGGCACCTCGAGTCGCTGGTGGTGCTCGGCGCCGTGAGCCTGCTGGTGGCGGCCTCACGACGACTCGGGTTCGAGCCGCCTCCTCCGATGGTCGTGGTGCTCGGCGACGAGTTCGAGCTGCCGTCGCCGGCGATGGCGGCGTCCGGTTGGGACGCCGACATCCCACGGGCGTCCTGACGCACCCTCCCCCCGACCCGCCAAGTCGCCCGGACCGCGGCGCCGCAGCTTCCTAAGATCGGAGCACGCTTCGGGAGGGATCGATGGCGTCAATCCACGGCGGGCAGATGATCGCCCGGGCGCTCAAGGCAGAGGGCGTCGATGTCATCTTTGCCCTCACGGGCGGCCACATCCTGCCGATCCTCGATGGTTGTGTCCTCGAAGACATCCGGGTGGTCGACGTGCGACACGAGCAGACCGCCATCCACGCCGCTGAGGCCTATGCCCGGCTGACCGGTCGCCTCGGGGTGGCGGCGGTCACCGCCGGTCCCGGGGTCACCGACGCCATCACCGGGATCGCCAACGCCTTCTACTCGTCGACGCCGGTGTTGTTGCTCGGTGGCCGGCACTACATCCGCCAGGAGCAGATGGGCGGTCTCCAGGAGATGGACCACCCGCGCCTGTTCGGCTCGATCACGGCCTTCGCCGCCACGGCCTGGGAGACCGAGAAGCTGCCGTCCATGGTGGCCACTGCCGCCCGGCACGCCTTCCGGGGCCGGGGCGCTCCCGTGTTCCTCGACATCCCCCTCGACGTCCAGGCCGACATGAAGTCCGAAGACTCCGTCGAGTGGCCCCGCGACTACCGCCCGACCGAGCCGCGCTCGGCGGCGGCATCGAGCGTGGACCGTATGTGCGACGCGGTGCGGAACGCCGATCGCCCGATGATCTTCGCCGGCGGTGGGTACCGCAGGGACCACCACCGTTCTCTGGTCGAGCTCGCCGAGCTCATCGGCGCTCCGGTGTACCTGCAGAGCTCTGCCCGCGGTTCGCTACCGCATGGTCATCCGTTGCTGGGGAACCGCACCCGTTCGGCGGCCTTCGCGCAGGCCGACCTCGTGGTGGCGCTCGGGGTGGATTGGGACTTCCGCAGCGGATACGGGCAGAAGATCGCTTCGGACGCCACGGTCATCCAGATCGATGCCGATCCCACCAAGATCGGATGGAATCGGGCGGCGCACATCGGTGTCGAGGCCGATCCCGTCATCGCGGTCGGTCAGCTGGTCGATAGAGCGGGCGACGTCGCGTTCGAGGGCGAGCGATCGCTCACCGCCTCGCTCATGGATGAAGAAGCCGCCAAGGGAGCGTCCGTCGCCGAGGCCGGTGCTTCCGACGCCTCACCGGTGATGCCCGATCGATTCGCCCGCGACGTCGCCGAGTTCTTCGGACCCGACTCGATCGTGGCCGTCGACGGCGGCGACATCGTGTCCACCACCGCCCGCTGGCTGCAGACGTCCGAGCCGGGCCACGTGCTCGACCCCGGGCCCTTCGGCACCCTCGGCACCGGTCCGCCGTTCGCGCTGGCCGCCAAGGTGCTGCACCCCGAGCGGCGGGTAGGGATCGTCTTCGGCGACGGAGGATTCGGCTTCAACGGGATGGAGTACGACACCTTCGTTCGCCACGGGCTCGACATCGTCGGGGTGCTCGGCAACGACGGTGCGTGGAGCAACATCAAGACCCTGCACTCGATGTTCTTCCCGGACCGGGTGGTGGCGGCCGACCTGGGGATCCGTCCCTACCACGCCATGGTGGAGGGTCTGGGCGGCTTCGGTGCGTTCGTGGACGAGCCGGGTGGCCTGCGACCCGCCCTCGACAAGGCGGCCGCCTCGGGCCTGCCGGCCCTCGTCAACGTGCACCTGGCCGAGACCATCCGGGACAGCAGCAACTACAGCCAGTAGTGAGTCATCAGTAGTCAGTAGTGAGTACGGGCGCCGCTCCTGGCCTACAGGACCACCACGGCGAGTGTTCCGACACCCAGGCAATACACCGCAAACGGAAACAGGCCCCATCTGGCGAGGCCGCGGATGAGAAACGAGATGGCCCAGTAGCCCGAGGCCGCCGCCACCACGGTGGCGACGAGCACGCCCAGATCGAGAGCGTCGGTCCCCGCCAGGTCGGCGGCCTCCAGCACCCCACCGCCGGCGATGACCGGCACCGCCATCAGGAACGCGAAACGGGCAGCCTCGAAGTCGGACAGGCCCTGGTTGACCGAGGCGGTGATGGTCATGCCTGAACGGGAGATGCCCGGGAGCAGGGCCATCGCCTGAGCGACGCCGATCATGACTGCGTCGCGAGGCCGGACGTCCTCGGCGGTGCGATCTCGCCTCGGGACCTTTCGAGACACCAGCAGCACGATGCCCGTCACGATCAAGGCCAGGCCGACGGCGTCGGCCGACTCTTGGATCCGGTCGAGCTGGTCCTTGAACAACAGCCCCGCGATCACGGCCGGGACGCTGGCGACCACGATCATCGCCGCCACCCGGCGAGCCCGAACGTCGGTGCGGAACTCGCGCACGATCCACAGGATGTCCTTGCGGTAGTACGCCACGACTGCGGCGAGCGTCCCCAGATGGAGCACCGCAGAGGTGGCGAGGTCGGGTGGGTCGACGCCGAGGAACTCGGGGATCAGTCGGAGATGGCCTGACGACGACACGGGTAGGAACTCGGTGAGGCCTTGGACGAGCCCCCAGAGGATCGATTCGAGCACCGGTGGAGGCTACCCAGACCGGTGCGTCTACTCGTGATTCGCCCAGGTCATCGATGGTGTGGAGCCCGCACCAGCACGGAGATCCGATCCTCGGCGATCGCCACCGCCGCCTCTGCCGCCCGCTCGGGCGGGACGGCCACGGCTCCCACCGGTCGCCCGCTGCCGAAGGTCCCGTCGGCGATGCGCACGGATGTCACCACACCCGCGATCGGCGTGACCGGCGCCACCCCCGGGGTCGGAAGCGTGACGAGCTGGATCTCGGCGCCGACGACGGCGTCGAACGGGAGCTCCAGTTCGACGACCCACCAACCGTCCGGGGCCGCGGGAGGGCGGTCGGTGACGTCGGAGACCAGGAGCGGCTCTCCTGCTCGCAACGGGCGGGCGGCGTGCCCGATCGGCTCGACCGGTTCCAGGACGCCGGCGGGCACGTCCTCCCAGCGGACCGAGAGCGGGTCTCCCACCGCATGGTCACGGTCGGCGAACGGGTGCTGCTCCGTCGAGACAGGACGCACCTCGATCCACACGGCCGCCGCCACGGCCAGCGCGATGGCGATCCAGCGCAGGTAGGGGGGACGGGAGAGCCACAACACCTCGCACCGTATCCAGCGGGTGGGGCAGCGGGAAGGGGTCTGTCAGTCGAGCAGCGACACCCGGAAACGTCGCTCAGCCTCGACGATGGCAGAGCGGTCGTCCATCGAGAACCACGAGCGCCCGTCCTCGCCCCAGCCTCGCCATTCGTCCGGGTCGATGCGCGTGTGTGGTTGGGAGGCCAGCAGGGTGCGGACCGAGCCACCGGACTCCAGATGGGCGCGGGCCGCTGACAGGAGATCCGCTTGGTAGGCGGCGCAGGTCACTTGCTCGACTTCGTCGATGCACACCGCCGTCTGTCCGTCGGCGGCGAGGTTGGCGAGCGCCCGGAGCGTCTCGACCCGAACCAGCGGCTGATCGACGCCGACCAGCAGGATCGGTGACGAGAAGGTCGCCAGCGCCGTCACGAGGCCGCTGAGCGGGCCCCGCCGGGGGTCGCCGACATCGGGGATGGCCTCGATTCCTTCCAGGGTGCCGGACCGCCCAATCGCCGCCGTGCGCCGGCAGACCTCGCCCAACGCCGTGGCCACCCAGCGAGCCATGGGGCGCCCGCCGACGGCGACCAGCGCCTTGTCCTCACCCATGCGGCGAGAGGCTCCACCGGCCAGCATGATCCCCATTACGTCGACCACCCTGCGACAATAGATCCGGCGCCTCTGTGGTGGATCGGCGGCGCGAAAGGGCGAGATGACGGTGAACCACGAGCGCAATTCGTGGCTGCTCGACAAGCGGCGCGAGGTCGAGGAGCGCTACGACCGCGTGTTCTCTTCCGACTACGACCTGCGGTTCCCGAACGTCGGCCCGGTCCACCGCGAGTTCGTCGCCATGGTGGCCGAGACCCTCAACGAGGACAGCTGGGTCCTCGACGTGGGATGCGGCACCGGCAAGTACTGGAAGACGATCTTCAACGCCGGAGCCCGGGTGATCGGGGTCGATCTGTCGGCCCAGATGCTCCAGCGGGCCAAGGAGAAGTACCCCTTCGTCACCGTGCATCGGCAGGCCGCTCAGGACCTGGACATGCACGAGACGTTCGATGCGGTGCTCTTCATCGACGTCTTCGAGATGATCGGGCCGGAGGACTGGCCGCTGGTGCTGTCCAATCTGCGGGGTGTGCTGAAGCGCGGCGGCATCCTCTACTTCACGGTGCCCGATCGCCCATCGCAGGCCGAGCTCGAGCAGTCACTGGCACTGTCGCGCCGGCGAGGCATCCCGGCGGTGATGGGGGAGTTGGCGCACGGGCTCAGCTACGAGTTCTTCCCCACCGACCAGCAGGTGCAGGAGTGGCTCGGTGAAACGGCGCTGATGGTCACCCGCAGCGAATCAGGGGATGGCTACCGCCACTACCTGCTGATCAGCGAAGACTGAGCGCCGTCAGCTCTTGGGGTCGGAGCTCGACGAGCTCTTCTCCTTGGAGGTGCTCTTCTTCGAGTCCTGCTTGGAGTCCTTGGCGCCGTTCTCGGACGAGGTGTCCTTCGAGGCGCCTTCTTTGGGGGACGAATCCTTCGAGGTGGTGGCGGTCGAGGTGCTCTTCGAGTCGTTGACGTAGAAGCCGGAACCCTTGAAGACGACCCCGGCCGGGAAGATCACCTTGGACAGCGCCTTCTCGGCGCACTGCGGGCAGGTCCGCAGCGCCTTGGCGTTGAAGCTCTGAAACTTCTCGAACTCGTGTCCACACGCCTTGCAGGCGTAGACGTACGTCGGCACGTCAACCCTCACTCGGTCGATCGGGAGACCACCGTCTGCGAGTGAGACGGTGGGCTGGCAGGGATGTTAACAAGGCCGCGGATACACTCATTCCACGATGAACATCGGCCTGATCGCGCTGTGCCTGAGCGCCTACCTGCTCGGCAGTGTCAACTCCGCCACCATCGTCTCCTCCTCGCGGGGCGTCGACATCCGGGCGGAGGGCAGCGGCAATCCCGGCGCTTCCAACGTGTTCCGGGTGCTGGGCAAGGGAGCGGCCGCCGTGGTCTACCTGCTCGACCTCGCCAAGGGCTTCGTGCCGACGCTGATCGCGCTGCTGATCTGGGATGCCGCGCTGGCCACGGCCGTCGGCTTGTGCGCCGTCGCCGGGCACTGCTATCCGATCTTCCATCGCTTCCGCGGCGGGAAGGGCGTCGCCACCGGCGGTGGCGTGCTGCTGGCCGTGGCGCCGCTGGCGCTCCTCGCCCTGGGTGCGCTCTACGGGCTGATCGTCTGGCTGACGAAGATCTCCTCGGTGGGATCGTTGACGGCGGTGGCTGCCACGGTCCCGGCTGCGGCGCTGGCCGGCCTGCGCGGCTGGGCGCTGATCTGGATGGCGGTGATCATCGCCCTCATCGTCGTCCGGCATGCGCCGAACATCTCGCGACTGCTGCGGGGTTCCGAGCACCGGGTGGTCCGATGACGTCAGTGGATGTGGCGGTGATCCCTGCTGCCGGCAAGGGCACCCGCATGCGCCCTGCCACCAACGTCGTGCCCAAGGCCCTCATCACCGTCGTCGATCGGCCGAGCATCCAGTGGGTGGTCGAGGAAGCGGCGGCCGCCGGAGCACGAGAGGTCATCCTCGTGGTGGATCCGTGGGCGGGCGACATGGTCGAGCAGCACTTCTCGGCGCTCGGCACGCTGCCTGGCCTCGAGGACGTGCAGGTCCGGGCGGTCATCCAGGAGGAAGCGAAGGGGCTGGGTCACGCCGTGTTCGTGGCCTCGGAAGCGGTGGCCGGGCGACCGTTCTTCTGCCTGCTCGCCGACGACCTGGTGGCGCCCGGCGCCTCGGTGCTCGACGGGCTCGCCTCTGCCGCTCACGACGGGGCGTCCGTCCTCTGTCTCCGGGAGCTGCCGGACGAGCTGCTGGCTTCCAAGGGTGTGGTGGCGACCCGGGCCGACGTCACCGACCGGGTGGTCGACGTGGCGGCGGCCGTCGAGAAACCCGGCAAGGAGAACGCCCCGTCGAACCTGGGGATCCAGGGTCGCTACCTGTTCATGCCGGAGGTCTTCGACCTGCTGGCCGAGGCCACGCCAGGTCACGGCGGCGAGATTCAGCTGACCGACGCCATCAACGAGCTCGCCCGGTCGGGGCGCTGCCGCGGCTTCGTGGCCGACACGGTGTTGCTCGACGTCGGCAATCCCGAGGCCTATCTGCATGCGACCGCCGTGTTGGCCGGCAACAGCCCGGACTACGGTGAGGGCTTCAAGTCGATGATGAGAGCTCTGCTCGAGGACTGATTCGTATGCGCCCTCTCGCCGAGGCACAACGCGATGTCTTGGCGGCGGTGCCGCAGCTGCCGACCGCCGACGTTCCCGTGTGGGAAGCACTGGGCCTGGTGCTGGCCGAGGACGTGACCGCACCCCATGACGTGCCGCCGTTCGCCAACTCGGCGATGGACGGATACGCGGTCATCGGCACCGACGTGGCTGAAGCCCCGGTGCGGCTGGACGTGTTGGAGGATGTCGCCGCCGGCCACGTGGCCACCAGCGCCGTGCGACCCGGCACCGCCATCAAGATCATGACCGGCGCTCCCGTGCCTGACGGCGCCGACACGATCGTGCGGGTCGAGGACACCGAGCCCGGCAGTGGGACCGTCGAGATCCTCGCCGCCACGCCAACCGGCACCGCGGTGCGCCCGGCCGGCGGCGACCTCGAGCGAGGCGCATCGGTGTTCAGCGCCGGCGAGCGGCTCAGCGCTCGGCACCTGGCGGTCCTCGCCTCGCTCGGCGTGACCCCGACGGTGCGACGCCGCCCGCGGGTGGCCATCCTCTCGACGGGTGACGAGGTGTTGCCTCCCGACACCCCATCGCTGGCACCCGGCCAGATCCGCGACAGCAATCGTCCGCTCGTCAAGGGCCTGCTCGACGAGTTGGGCGCCGAGGTCGTCGACCTGGGCATCGTGCACGACTCGGCGGAGGCGCTCCGGGATGCACTGGCGTCCGGCGCCGAGCGGGCGGACGCCATCCTCACATCCGGCGGGGTATCGATGGGGGAGTACGACCTGGTGAAGATCGTGCTGCGGGAGCTGGGCACGATCGACTTCTGGCAGGTGGCCATGCAGCCCGCCAAGCCGTTCGCGTTCGGCCACATCGACGGGGTGCCCCTCTTCGGCCTGCCGGGCAATCCCGTTTCTGTGATGGTGGCGTTCGAGCAGTTCGCTCGCCCGGCTCTACTCCACATGATGGGCGCCCACCGCGTGTTCCGCGGCCAGGTCGAGGGTGTTGCCGCCGAGAGCTGGAAGACCGATCCGGCCAAGACCGTCTTCACCCGCGTGTCCGTCGACTCGGCCAACGGGGTGATGGTCGCCCGACCCAGCGGCGGGCAGATGTCGAACGTGCTCTCGGCCCTGGCCCGAGCCGACGCCTTCGCGGTCGTCCCGGTCGGCACGGGTGATGTCGCAGCCGGAGACACGATCACACTGGAGCTGTTTCGCGCCCCCGAACAGCGGTCGATCTCGGAGGTCCTCGATGGCTGACCAGGAACTCACGCATCTCGACGAACGGGGGCAGGCCCGGATGGTCGACGTCGGGGACAAGGAGGTCACCGATCGACGAGCCGTCGCCGAGGCGCTCGTTCTGATGTCCGACGGGACGCTGGACCGCCTCTTCGACGGAGACCTTCCCAAGGGCGACGCCCTCGGCACGGCTCGGCTGGCCGGCATCATGGGGGCCAAGCGCACCTCCGAGCTCATCCCGTTGTGCCACCCACTCGACATCTCGGGGGTCGCCGTGGAGATCGAGCGCATCGACGGCGGCGCCCGCATCGAGGCGGCGGTCCGCACGACCGGCCGCACGGGCGTGGAGATGGAGGCACTCACGGCAGCCTCAGTGGCGGCCCTGACGCTCTATGACATGGTCAAGGCCGTCGAGCGCAGCGCCCAGATCGCCACCGTCCGTCTCCTCGAGAAGTCCGGCGGCAAGAGCGGAACGTGGGACGCCGAAGGCGGCCCATACTGAGTACCAAGTACCGAGTACTGAGTACGAGCCAACGGGCCCGATAGGGCCCGTTGGGTATTTGTTGTGCGCGCGCTGGGTGTTTATTCTTTCGCAAACCCCTGCGGAGTATCACAACCCCATGATCTACTTCCTGCTCATCGCTGGTGTGTGGGCGGCTTTTCTCCTGCCCCCGGCGCTCGCCAACCGGCGTTTGTCCCCTCTGAGCAGCACCGAGGAATTCAGCAAGCTGACCCGACAGCTCGGCAAGGCGCGAGCGCTGCCGGCGGATGCGGTCGACGCTCAGGCGTTGAGCCAGGCCGCCGCCAACGGCATCGATCGTCAGCGGGTGCTGGCCCGCCGGCGCCGCATCCTGTTCGCGCTGGTCGGGACCGTGCTGATCACGCTCGTCGCTGCGATCGCCACCGGCAACGTCCAGTTGCTGCTGGTGAACCTGCTGGTCGACGCCGGGCTCATCTGGTACATCGTCATGCTGCTCCAGATCAAGGCTCGGCAGACCGAGGCGAGCTCGGTCGTCGACATCCGGCCGCTGGAGCTGGTCGGCGACCAGCCGCAGTTCCGGGTCATCTCCGGCTCATAAGAGCGTGACCGGCCCCGATCTCTCACGTATCGAGGCTGCTGCGCGCGCCGAATTGGATCCGAAGTTCGCCGCCCGTGAGACCGCCATCGGCAACGGGCGCCACATCATCCGTTCCTCGGCCAACGCCATCCGGGCCATTCATCGCGGCGAGCTCACCACCGCCCGAGAGTTGATGGCGGAGGCACAGACGTTGCTCGAGGAGTCCTCGGCGGCGCTGGAGGGCCATCCCGACATCAACGTCGGGATCCTCAACGACGCCGCCAAGGAGTACGCCGAGGCCCGGCTCACGATGGCGCTCGCCCACGGCGACGACCTGCCGATGCCCGAGGACCTCGGGATGCGGGTGGCGCCCTACCTCAACGGGTTGGGCGAGGCCGTTGGCGAGCTGCGCCGCCGCATGCTCGACAAGCTGCGCGAGGCAGAGCTCGAGGAGGCGGAGCGGCTGTTGCACACCATGGACGAGGTGGTCGATCTGCTGGCCAGCCTCGACTACCCCGACGGAATGACCGGCGGCCTCCGCCGGACCACGGACGTGTCACGCTCGCTGGTGGAACGCAGCCGAGCCGACCTCACCTCCACCATCGTGCAGGAGCGCCTGCGAAAGGACCTCGAGGCGCGTTAGCGGTTGGCGGGACCGCCAATGCCGTCTGGCGGCCCGCAGGGCCGCTGGTACGATGCGCTCTCCCAGGGGCTGTAGCTCAGTTCGGCAGAGCACCTCGTTCGCAACGAGGGGGTCAGGGGTTCAAATCCCCTCAGCTCCACGGCAACCGGATGAAATCCGGTTGCTTGTCGTTTGAGTGGGACTCAATCGATACGGCGCATGTGATGCGCCGGCGTGGAGGGGGGGGTTGGGGAGGAACCCCTTTCC
>JBPEXB010000206.1:0-4380 GCA_052032125.1 Acidimicrobiia bacterium | reverse complement strand
AGAAGGGGAGCGGCCGGAGCCGCTCCCCTTCGAGTGGATGTTGCGTTCGTTCGTTCAGCTGACCAGGCCGAGGGCACGGGCCCACAGCGAGGCAACCTGACCACGGCTGACCGGGTCGTTGGGACCATAGGTCCCGTCGGCCTTGCCCTGGGCGATGCCGGCGGCGGCGAGGGCGTTGATGGCGTCCTCGTGCACCGAGCCGTCGTCATCGGGGAAGGCATCCGGCCCGCCCGAGAGCCCGAGGGCCCGAGCGATGATCGACGCCGTCTGGCCGCGGGTGATGTCGTCGTTCGGAGCGAACGTGCCGTCACCCTTCCCGGCCACGATGCCGGCGGCGGCGAGGGCGTTGATGGCGTCCTCGTGCTCGTTGCCGTCATCATCGGTGAAGGCGTCGGCGCCGCCGCTCAGACCGAGGGTCCGGGCGATGATCGAGGCCAGCTGCCCACGAGTGAGGTTGCCCTCGTCGTCGTAGGTGCCGTCGGCCTTGCCGAGCACCACGCCGGCCTTGGCGAGGGCGTTGATGGCGTCCTCGTGGACCGAGCCGTCGTCGTCGCTGAAGTTGCCGGTGTCACCCAGCCCGGAGATCGTCTGGATCAACAGGCCGAAGGTGTCCGGGAACGTGCCGATGGCGTACACGGTGTACGACGTGCCGGCTGCCAGCGACAGCGTGCCCGCATCGAACACCGGGTCACTCTCACCGGGCAGGGTGAGGTCGACGGCGTAGTCGCCGGCGGCGACGTCGATCGCTCCGGAAGCGCCGTTGGGCACGTTCTCGAAGATCGGCGCACCGTTGGCACGGACGTCGACGTTGGGGGCGTCGGCCAGGTGGCGCACGGTCAGGCGAGTGTTGCCGTCGGCGATCGGGGCCACGTCGTTCACGAACACGCCGATGGCGGGGCCGGCGGCGATGCCGAGCGGGCCCGGGATCGACAGCCATGCCACGATCGACACGTTGGCGCCGGCGGGCAGGCTGGTCATGGCGCTGACGATCGGAGCCTCGGCCAGCGGATCGGCGCCCTCGGCGTAGAGAGCGACCTCGTAGTCGGTCGCCGGCAGGACCAGCGGACCGGCCTGCGTCTCGGGGGCGAAGCTCGGGATGGCCAGGCCACCGTTCAGGTACACGTCCACGGTGACACCGGGGATGCCGTGCACGACGGTCACGACGCCGTAGGCGTCGGCCGGGCTCAGCCCGTCGACTGCGTTGATGAGAAGGGTGAACGTGTCCGGGAAGGTGCCCACTGCGTACACCGTGTAGGCGACGCCGCCGGCCAGGGCCAGCGTGCCGGCATCGAAGACCGGATCGCTCTCGCCCGGGAGGGTGAGGTCGACCGGGTAGTCACCGGGGGCGACCTCGGCGGTGCCCGAGGCGCCGTTGGGAACGTCACCGAAGAGCACGGCGCCGCCGGCGCGCACGTCCACGTTGGGGGCCTCGGCGAGGTGGCGGACCACCAGGCGGGCGTTGTCACCGGCCACGATCGACTCGTCGTTCAGGAACACCGAGAGGGCCGGGGCTCCGTCACCATCGAGGTGGGCCACTGCGCTCACGTTCATGCCGGGGCCGAGCTCGATGGTGCCGGACAGCACGGGCATGTCCACATCGGGATCGGCGTTGGCGGCGAAGATGTCGACGGCGTACGAGCCGGCGGCCAGGACCTGGTCGTCGGTGATCGTGCCGAAGGCGAAATCTTCGAGCAGCAGGGCGTCATTCACGTAGACGTCGACATCCGTGTCGGGGATGCCATGGACGATGTCGATGGTGCCAGTGCTCGCGACACCGGCCACGGCGGGCGCCGCGACCGACAGCACCATGAGGAGGGCGGTCACCAGGGTGACGATTCTCCGCATTGAGGGTCTCCTTCGTTGGGCGCCGGCACTCCACCGGCCGGCTTTCTTGCCTCAGGTACGGAGCCATCGAAGATGCGGATGGTCTGGTCGCCTGCTCACGCCAGGAGCCGGCAGCGGGTACCGAGTACTCGGTACTTGGTACCTGGTACCGCGGGGCCGAAGGCCCCGTTCACCCGTCGCTGGGTCCCGGCTCCCAGCCCGAGGCGTCGGCCCATTCGTAGGCGGCCTCCATGATGAGGTCGAAGACCGGGTCCTTCACGTCGTAGTAGGCCTCGGCGTCGTCGGGAAACCGGTCCGCCAGGGCCAGCTTGATCGCCTCGTAGGCGGCCGCCGCCCGGGGATGCGTGCGCAAGTAGTCGCGGCACAGCAGGGCGTAACGCTGGTTGAAGCGGCCGTCCTCGCGGATGTGGCAGTTGACCCGATCGGCCTGCGCGTACCGCTTGCGCAGCTCGGCGTCGGGGACGGAACGGCCAGGGGGCTGATGGTCGCGATCGATGTCGCTCCGCCAGCGCAGGCCGGCGTGTTCGACCGCCGGTCCGAGCTCCGGGTCGTCCAGGTCGCGCACGGTGACCATCATGTCGACGATGTCCTTGGCGGCGAGGCCGGGCACCGCTGTCGAGCCGATGTGGTCGATGCGCAGCGCCCGATCGCCCAGGTGGCTGCGCAACGTTCGAGCGTGAGCCGCGAATTCGTCGGCCCAGGCCGGGTCGTGGTCGACGATGGTGATCTTCATGGTCCTCTGGTTCGGCGAGCCCGCCGGGATCGTACAATCCCCGGTACCCGACGACGGAGCCACCCGTGGACAACGCCTTGAAGTTCTACATCGACGGCCAATGGGTCGAGCCGAGCACGGACGAGGTGCTCGACGTCATCAACCCGGCAACCGAGGAACCGATCGCTCAGGTGGCGATGGGTGGAGCGGCCGACGTCGATCGCGCCGTGGCCGCCGCCCGGGCCGCATTCGACGCCTACGCGCAGACGACTCGGGAGGAACGCCTGGCGCTCTTCGAGCGGATCATGGAGATCTACAAACGGCGCCGGGACGAGATCGGCGACATCGTCAGCCAGGAGATGGGTGCTCCCCTGCCGTTCGCCCGGCGCAACCAGGCCGGCTCGGGGTATGCCCATTTCAAGGCCGTGTACCAGGTGCTCCAGGACTTCCCGTTCGAGGAGGACCTCGGCTCCACGAAGGTCGTCTACGAGCCGGTCGGGGTGTGCGGGCTGATCACACCGTGGAACTGGCCGCTCAACCAGATCGGCACCAAGGTGGCGCCCGCCCTGGCGGCCGGCTGCACGATGGTGCTCAAGCCCTCGGAGCTGGCACCACTCAACGCCGTGCTGCTGGCCGAGGTCCTGGACGAAGCCGGCGTACCGCCGGGCGTCTTCAACCTCGTGAACGGCGACGGCCCGACCGTCGGGGCAGCCATGTCGTCGCATCCGGGCATCGACATGATGTCCTTCACCGGCTCGACCCGGGCCGGGATCGAGGTGGCGAAGAGTGCTGCGCCCTCGGTGAAGCGCGTCGCCCAGGAGCTGGGAGGCAAGTCGGCGAACATCGTCCTCGACGACGTGGACTTCGACGAGGTGATCAGCCGTGACGTGTTCGGTGTGTGCAGCAACTCTGGCCAGTCGTGCAACGCCCCCACCCGCATGCTGGTGCCCGCCGACCGCATGGACGAGGCGGCCATCATCGCCCGCAAGGCCGCAGAGCAGGTCGTGGTGGGGCCGCCCGACGACGAGGCGACCACGATCGGGCCGGTGGTGTCGCAGGCCCAGTACGACAAGATCCAGGGGCTCATCGAGCAGGGGATCGCCGAGGGCGCCGTCCTGCAAACGGGTGGGCCCGGCCGACCCGACGGCCTCGACCGTGGCTATTACGTGCGGCCCACGATCTTCTCGCACGTGTCGAACGACATGACGATCGCCCGCGAGGAGATCTTCGGTCCGGTGTTGGTGCTGATCGGCTACGAGGACGATGACGACGCGGTGCGCATCGCCAACGACTCGTCGTACGGTCTCTCCGGCTACGTGAGTTCGGGCGACCTGGATCGGGCGCGATCCGTGGCGAGGCGCATCCGCACCGGGATGGTGCACCTCAACGGCGCCCACGGCGACATCCACGCACCGTTCGGCGGCTACAAACAGTCCGGCAACGGGCGGGAATGGGGCCGCCACGGCTTCGAGGAGTTCCTCGAGGTCAAGTCGATCTTCGGCTACCAGGAGCCCACCGGCTGAGACGTCGGTCGTGTGCGATCCAGGCTCTCGGATCGCCCTGAACGCTGATCGTGTGTCCACGCACGCCCGGCGCCGTCCCGGCGCGTCACGGTGCCCGCGCTCGTCTGGACTAGTCCGAATGGCCTAGCCCGGGCGCGCGCGGCGGGTTTGATTCGCGAGTTTCCACGGCGCAGGCCGATGGCCGTCGAGTACGACGCCGGGGGGACGGGTGAGTCGAAGCTACATCGAGCGTTCAAGGATGGCCCAGACGATGGTCGCCGCCCTGTTCGTGGCCCTGGCCGCCACGACGTTGGCGGCTGC